>JANLRG010000151.1:0-2382 GCA_031361545.1 Bacteroidota bacterium | reverse complement strand
GCGTTGTGGAATAATCATTTCGTCAGTAGAAATTTCTTGCATAGAGAAAATACTATTATGGTTACCGAAACCATTGAGTTTGTTGTAAGCACCCAAAACAATCTTCTCCGGGTCGGCAAGTGCTTTTTCAATCTCATCTGCCTCTGCTTGTCCCACTTCTGAATATTGTTCTTCTTTGAGATCCGTACAGGCATTGCCTGCTGTCATCAATAAACAGCCGACAGCGAATACTTTTAGATTAGTTAGAGAAAAAATATTTTTCATTGTTATTAATTTTAAAACTGTTGTTATTAAATATTATAATCTTAAAATCCAAAATTAGCACCAACAGTGAAAGAACGGGTTGTAAAATAGTTCGTTCTTCTTTCGATGCCCGGCGCAAAAGCATTACCAGTACCATCATTAGAATTACCATCTACGAAACGCACTTCTGGGTTGATACCTGTATAGCCTGTGAAAGTAGCGACATTGTTACCGCTTAAGAATAATCTCACTTTGTTGAATGTTCCACCAGCAGTGAGAGGAAGCGTATAACCCAATGTAAAATTATCCAAACGTATAAAATCACCTTTTTCAATATGGTAGCTGTTGTAAGCCCCGTCTTTGATGTTTGGATCCCAGTATTTTGTAAGAATACGGTTGTAACTTTTCAAAGAACCACCATTCGCATTTTCGAAGAATACGCGATACTCATTCACGATTTTATGACCAAACACACCACGTAAGAAGAATGTAAAATCAAGGTTACCGTAGCTGAATGAGTTAGTCAAGCCTAAAATAACTTTAGGTAAACCACTGCCCAATATTACTTTGTCAGCGTCTATTCCATCTTTAATTTCAATATCTTCACCTTTTGCATTTTTTATCAAAATACCTTTTGTGGCATCAGCCCGTACAAATTGGAAACCCCAGAAATTGCCCAAAGAAGAACCCTCCTCAACAATAGAATAAGGTGTCTCGTTTTGACCTGGAGAACCTGCATTTGCTGTTGAGAAACGTCCGCCAATTGATAAAAGTTTATCTTTAGTTGTTAAAGATACCAATTTTGTAGAGAAATTACTCGCAACAAGGCTTGCTTTCCAGTTTAAACCTGTTCCTTTACCTTGTAAGATGTCATAAGCAATACTAAAATCAACTCCTTTCGTATTCAACTCCCCAGCGTTAACAAGTAAGTTTGGATATTCGAAAATACCAGGAGGAACATTGTAACGATACAACAAGTCTGTAATATTTCTATTGAAGAAATCAAGTGAACCACTCAAACGGCTATTCAATGTCAAGAAGTCAATACCAATGTTCAACTCGCCTTTTTTCTCCCAAGTCAAATTGGTAGAGGCATTGCGTTGAGAATTGATTGCACTATCGCGACCAATAGTATAACCGGCTAATGATTCATAGCGCTCTATAGGTAAAGCACCTGTAATACCATAACCTACTTTCAATTTCAATTGGTCGAAAGCAGTTAATTTCATCAATTTGTTCAAATAAAGAGCCGCACTGACAGCCGGGAAAATACCCCATTGCTTACCCTCTGCAAATTTAGATGAACCATCACGGCGTATAACTGCACTCACTGAAGCAATATCATTGAGGTTCAAGTTAGCCCGTCCGAAGAATGAAATAAGACGCTCACCGTCTTTGTAACTAAACCCACCAACTCTACCTACTTTACTAAATTCTGAGGCAGATCCGATATTATTGCTGCCAATATCATCAGTCAAAAAGCCACCGGCAGATAAACCAAAACCTTCATTAATCGTGCGTTGGTATTCATAACCTGCGGTCAAGTTTAGACTCGATTGACCTAAATCTTTGTTGTAGTTCAAATAAGAGTTAAAAAAATTGACATCTTTATCGAAAGCACCACGTGAAGCACTACCATTGCGGTCTACACCACCCCCAAAGAAAGAACGACGACTGGTGTATTGATTATTTAATTCATTTTCTTTAGTTAAAGCATAAGTAGAAGTCCATTTCAAATCCTTGATAATTTCTAAAGTCGCTCTTGTTGAAAGCGTGTAACGTTTTTTAGTACTTTTATTAGACAATTGATCTTGGATTGCTTTAGGATTGTATTGGTCAAAACCGCCAAAATTCTGATAATAACCACCGTATTTTATAGCATCCGCTGTATTTTGATTGGCATATCTAACGGGTGCAGTAGGGATGTATTTAGAAGCTTGAGCAAGCGCGTCATCCTGTGCAAAAGTCTGATCTTGATTGGTCGTAGCAAAATTAAAGTTCAAAGTCAATTTATCATTAAAAGCGCGCTGATCCAAATTGATACGCGCATTCAATTGCTTGTAACCATCATAAGCCACACCTTGCTGATTACGCCAGTTCAATGAAGCACTGTATCCGCCTTTACCCAATCCACCGCTC
>JANLRG010000132.1:0-1260 GCA_031361545.1 Bacteroidota bacterium | reverse complement strand
TGCTCACGCAAAGTTTTGAAAACGGTTTGCTGATTATTGTCCAATTTAAGCTCTTGGATTAAGACATCAAAGGTTTCTTTTTGCTGCCTGTCATTGCGTGGTGAGCGTTTTAGCCAAAAGAAAACTAAGGTTGCAGCATTGACGAACAGGGCGGCGATGACCAAGTATTTGAGTAGATTATTTTTCATTCCGATAAGGATATTTGATTGTCAAAATAAGTTTCATACAACACTTTATCGGTATTTCGAGTGGTGGATTGCGGTTTTTCATTTGTATAAAAAACAATAATAGCCACGTTGACGATACCTATAATGAGCAATAGAGCCGAGCCGAAAGCGAGTTGTCGCCGTGTTTTAGCCATTTTGATGCGTTCAAAAATAATGCGCTCTCTAACTTGGCTATACATGCCTTCCGGCGCAACTTTATGGATTTTTTTTAGCTTTTTATCGTCGAAATTGTCCATTTTATATCATTTAATCTGTTAGAAACGCATTTTAGCAAAAACTTGCGGTCAGGCCAAATATTTTTGTAAATTTTGTTTTGCTCGAAAAAGCAACGATTCTACTGAGGGGATAGTCGTTTGCATCACTTCAGCGATTTCGAGGTATGACAATTCTTCTAACTGGCGCAAAACGAACGCCGTTTTTTGTTTCGTAGGTAATTGGTCAATGGCTTGATAAAGAGATTCAGATAATTCTTTATTTTCTAATAATATGCCTGGATGTACAAAGTCGGGTACATCATCAGCCGGAGAGAGGTTGAAAATGGAGAGCAATGACCCCAATCGCTTTTTCGCTTTTTTAGATCGTTGATGATTGATGGCTTTATTGATGGCAATGCGATAAATCCATGTATAAAGTTTAGACTGAGCATTAAAATTTTCGATGGATAAAAAGACTTCTACAAATACTTCTTGCGTCAAATCTTCTGCTTCAGAATCGGATTGTACCATATACAAAATCGTATTAAAAATACGGTCTTTGTACGTTTCAAACACTTGTTTGAACGTTTCTTCATTGCCTTGCTTAAGTTGTTCGATAATGTCTTTTTCCGTTTCCAAATATTAACTGTATTAATCAATTCTCACTCTCCTTCACGCCCGGCTGCTTCAATTCCTGCCCTTTTTTCGCCGCAGTCACCATTTTACGCACGTCTTCTAAAAGCTTTTTGGCTTCATAGACGATTCCATCTTTGACAGTATATTTTACACCGCCTACTCTCACTGCTTCATTTTTATCATTCAATTTAATAGCACCCGTT
>JANLRG010000124.1:0-4411 GCA_031361545.1 Bacteroidota bacterium | reverse complement strand
CCGAAATCCGCATAGCCTGGCTAATCCTATGCGTGCAAAGTTATTCTTCATCGCTTCTATGGTTGGGTATTGAGCTTTTTTCGGATCGGAATCTTAAATTCTTTTTCAGCTATATCAACCATTGTAGAAAATGCAATTGCTCTCAGTTCGGCATCTTTTAATTGCCTCTCCAACTCTTTAATCCTTTTCTTTAGCTGTATGTTTTCAAAAGATTCCTCAGCGGCGATTGACTCTTGCTTTGATTTTCTTTTCCTTGGCATTTGTATACTTTTTCTTTCGAATTTAACACTTAAAGGTTTTTCTTTAGTGTGTATCGTCCTAAAAAAACCTTACAGATTTAATCGACAAACGATGATCATTTTCATCGGTGCTTGCAATTTTATATAAATCTATATTTTTCTATTTCAATTTTTGTAACCCATAAAAACTACCCACCCCCTCCAGATCATACTCCATGTCCTCCAACCGAACATCTTTCAGCATATTCTCAAAATTAAAAAACTGATACGGATCTGTTGATGGCTTCTTGTCACTTTGAATGTCTACACTCATAGGGACTGGGGAGCCTGGCATATAGCATACTTTTATGATGGCTTCTTTCGCTCCGTTTTGTACCATGTCTAATGCAAAACGCCTGGCCATCTTCGATCCGAGGCGATCAATATGGGTGAGATCTTTGCCGTATAATGCACCGCCACCAATGGGAATGCGCGGGCCGTAATAATCCATCACAAGCTTGCGACCTGTCTGTCCATTATCTCCTTCACTGCCGGCTTCTATAAACGGACCGTTGGGGTTTATGTGTACCTCTATGTCACTCCAATCGTTATTCCATCTTTCATCGACGGTCTGCAATTCCTGATAAGACGCATTCAGACAGGCAAGTACTTTTTCTGTAAAAACGAGAAAGGGCTCGGATTCCTTTTGCTGCAATGTTACGAGCAACTTTTGTATTCGCCAGCCTGAAGAATCTTCGACCATCACTACAAGAATTTTACCGTCGGGACCATTTCCCTTCAGTGTTCCGGAACTGATCGATTGTATCAACTTCTCTCTGAAATACCAAGCGAGAAAATGCTCAGGTGGTAAAAATCGTGTAAGGGGATCATAACCGGCGTAACCAATAATTATCGCCTGATCATTCGTGTATTTGGTCCATAGTCCCGGGTCTTGTTGGACACGACAAATGTGGTCCAATATCTTGTATTGTTTTACATCGATAAAGTTATTAGCGGTATACCCAATTTCTTTTCCTAACTGATGTATTATTTCTGTAATGTCAATATCAATTTTATTCTGTGTGACAATTGCACCGGTAAGAAATAACACATCTGACCAAACTGCAACTTCAATTTGAGCATGTGTATCGGGATCACACCGGTTTGCTGTAAGTATAATTCTGTCTGCAACGAGGTCGCAAAATTTATCGGGATGCCCGTTAAGAACAACTTCTGAATATCTTTTCATCTGTTTCTATTTTAATTTATCAAATTGGTAATATTTTATTCTGCTACTATCAAACATCGAAGGACTACCCTCTGAGCTTACTAGACAATACAGATTATTTAGATTTATATCCTTTAACATCTCTTGCGAAATATTCTCTGTGTATCCATCAGTGATGATGACGTTTTTTTTACTTTTTGTTTTTCTGATATGATCAAAGACGCAAGATATGCTTGTCCCCATTGTTGTTTCAACCACCAATTTCCCTTCTTGAAATTTTGCCTCTGTTACTTGATCCGAAAATGTCCATAGTGGTAGCTTAATACATTTGATAAGGCTAAACAATAACGGCGTCAACAATTCCAGCTCCTCATTCATTGAACCACTCACATCCAAATAAATATTCGTTGTCTCAGAATTTGATGTTTTTATGATTTCATTTTCTGACAGAGGAATGATCGTGGACCAGCTGATCAAACTTTTTGATCTTCGATCGCTTTCACTCAGCATTGGAAGAATAATAGTTGACGGCGCCAATTCTTTTTTCTTGTCATCAACTGTCATGCATTTCTTTAAAATATCAAATGCCCTCCGCTTCCATTTCTGTTGAACATTTTTTAATATCCGTCTTTGTTCATGTTGCAAATCTTCTCCAACACCTCTAAAGGCCGGATTATTCCATATTCCGGTTCCATTCATCCCTTCCAAAACTTTCGTTAGCAACTTTTTATTTTCAGGAGAAACATCACTACCAACTCTCCCGTGATTACCTATAAAAATTGGTAAATTTCTTGAGAACTTATTACTTTTAGCATTAAGATACCTCAACAGTTCAAGCAAATCATCACCGGCCAATTTTCCGGAATAGATCAGTTTATGGACCTCGTCCCATTCTTCAGGATAATGTTCTCCTTCTAATTTTGGTCGTAGCAAACATTGTAATCCCTCCCATTTATAAAACTTGCTGAAGAAATCAGAATAACGATCTCCGTACCTACGGTGAATGATAGAATTAATAATTGCATCGAGCGCAATGTTGATCAATGGAGTATTGACAGAATATTTTTCAGTGTGCAGAAGAACGACATGAAGAAATTCATGCATCAATACTGCTCTAACATGATATTCTGTAATTGCATATTTATTTAAAAAGTTCATATTGATCAGTAACATAGGATTTTCGATAATGTTACTGCGAGTGTAGGCACCTTTCTTGTAAATATGATTTCAGATATCTGAAACAATGCCCGACAAGCAAATGCATTTTCTTCTGAGAGATCTTGCACGATATTCTTGATTTGCTTTTCAGTCCAATTCATAAAATTTGTTATTATCGATTTTAATTAAACTAACAATTCTTTCTAGTCGAATTCTTGAAAATATTCTTGGCCCATCAGGCAGATAAAAAACAGAATTACATTTTGACAACAAAATAGCATTACTGATAACTTCAGGAATTGAATCAATATTTTTCCTTTCCAGATCAATTCTGCTAAATAACGAACTTGAATGAACTACAATAAATTTTTCTTTCGGCAAATAAATATTGTTGTCTATTTCCTGCCAATTTTTAAGTCCTATTTTTTTGCCGAGTCGAAGAACCCAATCTTCCAAGTCATTCAAATTCTCAGGGACATGTATCTCGTACTGACAAGTAGCAACTACATCTGTCTTTGAATCCAAGAATACAGAGCGAATTTTTTCTATTCTAATTCTTGAACGTGGTGATCCCATGTTATTCAACAATCCGCTTTGCTGCTGTTTAAGCCTTTCTTTTTCTATTTGTTTCATGGCTATCTTAGTTCTCAAGTTTCTCTTTTTCTTCAGGAGGTTCGGGATTGAACCCTTGTTTACGTATGAAATTCTTTAACTTTTCTACTACAATACTTACCTCTTCATTCGGTACCTGTGTACTATCATTTTCTGTTTGCTCATTTCGAATTTCACTACTACTTGTTTCAACAGAAGCATAGTGCTGAACTTTTAAAAAACAATCGTTCAGTTCTGTTTCTACAATTTCCATATCTGAGATCTTATTTTTTGCTACACTGGTCAAATAAAGAAATAACTGCTTTGCTCTCTTTTTCCTCTTCTCGTCTTTAGCAGACATTTTTTCTACATACTGAAGACACTCTGTCCACTGTGGATGATCGGCAGAACCTTTCCATTCCAGCGTTCCATCAATATTGAAAATTAAATTCGCCAATGCTCCTAACTCACTGATCGCGTCTTCATGAAGAAGATCTAAACTTTGCAACAAGGGGAAAACCGCAAATGCAAAAGCTGCAGCACGAGATTTGCTTTCACGGCCTAATAGCTGAATTACCGCAAGACTTCGAGTGTCTTTATTCACAGAATCAGAAAATAACATATCCACTTTATCAGACAGTTTTTGTCGTAGAAGAAATTCTGAGATCCATGCTTCGCTTTCATTTGCTTTAAAGACCAATCGAATTATTTCTGAGTGCACTGAATCCAAAACGTGTTGTGGAATGTTTCCTTTCCATGCTCTATGCGGTAAACTCCAGTTCAGCGTTTGCTTATAGAGATCTTGACGGTCTTTAATGCTGAGAGTACGACCAAGTGAATTTACCACGCAAATTACTGCCGTCAGATTTCTGGCTAACGCTCTTGCTCTTCGTGGGGAAACCCTAAAACCGGCTTCATTCAGAAATGTAGTTGCCAACCGTGAATAGGAAACTATTTCAGGTAAAGGATTCTTAATACTTTCAAGAAAATCAATGTGCACTTTAGCTATAAATGCACCAAGGCGACCTTGATCATTCGACAAAGCAAATTCACCTGCTGGATAAATAACTGACTTTTGTTCCGTAGCAGTTAATGCAAGCCAATCAGGGACTTCAAAAATAAAAGCAAAGCGATCCGCTAGTGCTTGATCAAGAGCTTGCGTACCTTCATAATACTCATCCGGATCAGCATCGGTAAGAAACGGATTCATAGCAGC
>JANLRG010000119.1:0-1079 GCA_031361545.1 Bacteroidota bacterium | reverse complement strand
CTTTAGCATCTCGACCTAATGTTTTGCCAAAATAATATTTAGTCCCATCGGGCGTAACAGCCAACCATTTATCAAAATCGTTTTCATAATTATAAGTGATTTTAATATCCTGCTGCGATAGTAAATGAATTTGTTGGTCTGCACCGAAAACAAATTTGCCACTGTATCCCCAAAGCTGAATGAGAAAATATCGGGTTCAGCATCTTTCGTACCGTCTAACAAATATGCCATAGTTTGAGTACATGGACAAGGGGCAGGCCCGTCCACACAATTGGGATTGGTGGCACAAGCACCTGTATTGAAAATGGAATGAATCCCAGGATTCGATAAAAACCCGTTTTCATCTTCTTTTCCTTGCACCGACCGACTAATCATACCCTGTGCCGTCATCGACCAACCTAAACCCACCCAACTGGCTAATTCATCTACTTTTATACCTGAACTGTTGTAATTCAAGCTGATAGATGTACTGAGGGGTCCTTCAACAACCGTATGGGATGCTGATATTCGGCACACCCGTATGGTTGCTCACTGGAATATCTATAAATTTCTGAAAACCCGCAGCCGTAGGCGATGAAGTACCGGGCTCTTTAAAAGACAACTGAGTTTGTGCAAAAAGTGCAGAACCCCAAGAGAAGAAGAATAAAAACAGTAAGGATTTTAAAAATAGTTGATTGATGGAGTGAAAAGTTAATTGAGAAGTGCATACGCATAAGCGTACGAATTGTGGTAATCGTTTTTGATTCATAGGTCAAGTTTAGTTAGAAACGGTTAGTTAATTTCATGCTAAAGCAAACAATCTATATTTAGAAATATATGTTGTTTATCTGCTGCAAGTATATGTTTATTTTATTGAACTGACCTAATGCTCATGGTCTTAAAAGGCTGTCTATTGTATAAACGGTTTGTTTGACTGTATAAACGGTCAACGTTTTTTATATAAATTAACAAAAAGAGTGGGAAAGGGTATTGAGTGTTGCGCCATTGATAGGAATAAGGTAAAGCTAAAGGCTTTATGTCATTGCGAGGAACGTAGCAGAGCTGAGGGAGTGACCAATAGAATTTGAACCTTCGCTCTA
>JANLRG010000101.1:0-1221 GCA_031361545.1 Bacteroidota bacterium | reverse complement strand
CCGTTTATTTTAAAAAAAATACAAAACGAAAAACCCAACCTACGAGGCATTATTTGGGGGCTTGTCTCAGGCATATTAGCTGTAATGGGCAATGTCGCTGTTTTTCAAGCCTTTTCCAGTGGTGGTTTGGCAGCTATTGTTATTCCATTGACCAATTTATATCCCTTAGTGACCATCGTTATTGCTTTGTTGGTATTCAAAGAAAAACTCAATTGGTTGAATGGCATAGGTATTTTATTGGCAATTCCCGCTGTCATTATGCTTTCAGGACAAACTTTGTTGTTCGATGACCCTTCTTTATTTTTCAAGACGATGGGCTTAAATACTTGGCTACTATTTTCCTTAGTGGCTTTGTTTTTTTGGGGCGTTTTCAGTGCCGCGCAAAAGGTGACCACCAATTATATTTCAGCTGAATGGGCATACACGGCTTTCATTGTTTCGAGTATCGGCATTGCGTTGCTGTTTATAGGTATGGGTAAAATTGATTATAATTTTTCAAAAAACACCATGTTATTAGGCTCTTTGGCGGGTATGTTAAACGGATTAGGGGTGTTATGCAGTTTTGCAGCTTACAAAGCGGAGGGAAAAGCTGCGCAAGTCACAACGATTGCAGGGGCTTTGCAACCCGTTTTTACCATCATTTTAGCCATTATTTTTTTATCGGAACACATTTCTTATATTGAAATTATAGGTATTGGCATCGCCCTCCTTGCGGCTTGGGCATTGTCTTATGAAAAGAAAAAAATACCTGAAATCATTGACAATCAAATTATTAAACAATGAATACAATGCTGTCTGAAATACTTGAAATTCCCGAAAGGGCAGAAGACGTATTAAAAATGCCAACCATAACCCTGCCGTTGAAAGTGCCTTATATCGGTATGGGTTCTTCCTATTTTGCGCCCTTGTCTTTCAAATATATGGGGATTGATATTTATCCAGAAATCGCTTCGGAGTATGTCCATTATTTAGCGCATCAAAACAAAAAACCATTGGGTGTTGTGTTGTCTCAATCCGGTAGAAGTACGGAAGCCCTTTGGTGTACGCAACTTTTTGAACAATATATTGCCGTTACAAATTATCCCAAAAATGCCTTGGGAACTGCCGAAAATGCAGCAAATGTGGTGTTGATGGCAGCAGGAGAAGAGCAGTATTCATCATCAAAAACCTATATCAATACCTTGTTATTGCTTTCATCTGGTGTGACCGTTACGTGGGCGC
>JANLRG010000092.1:0-3175 GCA_031361545.1 Bacteroidota bacterium | reverse complement strand
GAACGATTTGGAGTCTTTCATCAGTGGCTTAAATGCGCTCGTCATCAGAAAACGAGTAGCGGATAAAGGAAAACGGGATAAAGCCCTACTCCTTAAAATCAATCAAACCGTTTTGCCCGAACAGACTTTAGAACGTTATGTCTTCCTACAAGACAAAATGGAACTTGAAAGCCTATCTGAAACGGAATATAAAGAATTACTAACATTAGTCCATCAAGAAGAAAAAATACGCAACAAACGTTTTCAATTCCTTTTAGAACTGGCTCAATTGAGAGATATTCCGTTGACCGAATTGATGAATAATTTAGGCTTAGATACTTTGAATTATGCCTAAAGTTCATGTACCCCTCCCAATGCAAAGGGCAGTTATCGAAAGAGCTAAAGGCTATTGCGAATATTGCCATTTACCCACTGATATTTGGTCAGACCATTTTCAGTGGAGCGATGATGATTTGCAAATCATTGGCATAACGCCTACGGGTCGTGCGACTGTTCAACTTTTAAAAGTCAATCGAGAAGGCAATATCAACTTGCGAAGACTCTTGAAAATGGCAGAACTTCATCCGCCTACTTTGTAATACTTTCAAATACTGAGGGGGTAATCCTCTATTAAGTCAATGGCAATCCATAAAACCATTTGCCAAAAGACTGCCACAGCCCAAAGTGAAGCGCAATTTTGATTGGGTTGTTTTCATTTTTTTAGCTAAATTGATTAAAAAATTAGAGTAAATACTGAGGGGGCTAAATCTTCAAATAGACCTCACTGCCTTTTTTGCCATCAAACACATAATTCATCGTAGATTTTATCGCACCAGAGCCTAAAATGTCGAAAGTATATGTTCGAGAATTGCCTTTTGTCAAACCGGGATAGTTGAATGTATTATTGCCGATATACTGATATTCTGTACCAAAAACTTCATTTTTTTTCCATAGTGAAGTTTTATGTTTGAAAAATTCAATGGTTTTGGTTTTATCTTTTTCATTATTATAAATGCCTGATAATTTATCAAGAGAAGCTGTTTCGGCAAGCATCACTTTTGCCATTGACACATCATATATTACCTTTTTGCCTGTAGCTGTTTCCGTTACATCTAATCTTCGTCTTTTGGCCGCATCAGCATTGGCATAAATATCTTTTTCAATATGCTTATCACCATTGAAATACAATTGTGTCACCAAAGGCTGATAGCCTTCGGCAGTTATCATCAAGTGAAAATGAGCTGGACGTATCTCACCTCCCCCTGCGTCATAAGCCACTGGCAAAATGGTTTGAAAAGAATAATTGCCATTTTCATCGGAAAAAGAAGTGCCTCGATATTTGAATTCTGAAGTAGCATTGTCGTACACGCCATTCCCGTCACAATGCCAAAGTTCAATTTTGGCATTTTTATAAGGCGTAGTACAGTCTTGGTGCTTGATTTTACCCAATAATTCAACAGGAACGCCTTTTTCTCCTTTGATAACTAAGCTACTCCGAACAGGGCTATCGGGTCTATAAAATGGACCCAAAATATCAGAGGTCGTTTCGCAATCGCCCACATAACGTTTGCCGTCGAAACGAATAAATCCAGTTGCACTGACTGCAAAAGCCGATAAGACTGTATTGCTTAAAAATGTTCTTCTTTTCATTTGATTTAGATTTTTATTGAATAAAAAAAAACAAAAAAATACTGAGGGGGTAATCGAATATCCCCCTCAGTATCAGTATCAGCCACTATTTCGCTTTCACATCATCATTGTTAATATCCCTTACGCATATATATTTCCCATTGCGTTTTTCCCAAACAGCCATGTATTTGCCTGCGTAATAAACCTTTCCAGTGGCATCTTTGGAAGTCGTTTTGCCCACTTCAGTCACCGTGTTTTCGTCGCCAAATACATCCATAACATCATAAGAAACAGTACCACCTTTGGGTCTTTTTGCAAGACTTGCTTCGATGTCCTTTAGAATGGCAGCTTTACCCACTAACATGGGGTTATTATTACTGAGGCTGATAGCGTCATCAGCATAAAAAGCTGATACGGCAGCGGCATTGCGGGCATTGTCGGCAGCCGCCCAAGCGGATTCTAAAGTTTGGATTTCAGTTTTTACTTTTGCCATGTCGGGTTTAGCTGGCATTTCTTTGGCAGCTTCTTTAGTTGCTTCGGCTGCTTTGGAGGCAGTATCAGTAGCAGGATTGCACCCGAATGTGAAAAGAGAGAAGGCAATACAAATTGCGATGAACGGAAGAATAGGATTGTTTTTCATTTAGATAATGATTTTTTAATGATTTTAAAAATGATTTAATTCTATTGTCAAAAACGTATAAGGCTTGAAGTTTTAGGATAGGTTGGTTTAGATTTTTTTTTATGCTGTCTTATAATATAAAAACCTTCGGGTACGGTATCAGTAACCGCTGTATGCATTCTACAATTGGGCGAAACACTGTTCGGACGCATAATACCTTCGTAGCGATTGCCATTAAAAAAGTTAGCCGCTTCGCATGGGCAGCTCGTCATTTGTTGAGTGCCTGAGTAATATTGCTTTTGAGTAAAAGCTTGAATGGGCTGGATAGCCAGTAAAAAGAAGGTGATGATGATTGTTTTTATCATACTTGAGGTCATTTATTGAATTTTTAATTCTCTATAAAATTAAGGTTTTTTTCAAAATTAGAAATACCAATTTTTATTAACCGCCGCTTCAATCGCTCAAAACGGCGGTGTTTTCATTCATGCCGAATCATCTAATCTTTAAGGCTTCACTTGAATATTACCACTTATAGGAAGATAAGTCCTTGCTCGTCTATTAGTACAATTGGCATTGCTACTACCGACACCAATTGGAAAAAATAAATCACTAATTAAATCGGGTGCTGAATTATTCCCTTGTCCTTTATCGACGACTTCAAAGTAGGCATTGGAGCCAACATGTATGTAAAAAGGAATATTATCACCTGATACTTCAGTTACAATACCACTTAATACGGCTGTATTGGCACCAATAAATCTAACGCAATCAAGATCCATCTTTATACCAATATTTGAGACTCGTATTTGGTAAACTAAATGTCCTGTTACTGAACCATCACTTTTTTTGACAGCATTGAATACGAACGTTGATTTTTCACCCCCTTCTACAGTTGTGCCACCGCCATTAGCCATTTGGTTGCCGCCGGCTGCTCGGGTTGTCAGTGCA
>JANLRG010000085.1:0-2398 GCA_031361545.1 Bacteroidota bacterium | reverse complement strand
CTTTAGCGATTACTTCTGCATGGTTGGCATTACGAACCATCAATATGTACCGCGATATGCTTACAGTTGCCAATGCCAAATTGGAAGGGCGTGAAATCCCAGTCGAAGAGCCGACCCCCTCAGTAGAGGAAGGGTTTTTATCCAAAATGTGGTATCAACTCACGGGTACAGGGGCGGTAGCTATTGAAAAAGAAAAAGATATTTTGATAGATCATCCCCATGATGGCATTTATGAACTCGATAACCGTCTGCCGCCTTGGTGGGTGAATATGTTTTATGCGACCATTGTTTTCTCTATTGGTTATTTTGCTTATTACCATTATTTTGATGCAGGTAAATTGCAATTAGATGAATACAAAGATGAAATGCGCATCGGTGAAATTCAAAAAATAGTCGCCGCCGATCTTCAAGCCAATGCTGTGAATGAAAATACGGTGGCTGCCTTGACTGACCAAAAGAGTTTGGCTTCGGGTCAAGAGATTTATATTGTCAAATGTGCCGCTTGTCATGGTCAAAAAGGGGAGGGTACAGTGGGTCCAAACATGACCGATGAATATTGGCTTCATGGTGGCAGCATTAGAAATTTGTTTCATACTATCTATAATGGTGTACCTGATAAAGGCATGATTGCTTGGAATAGTCAATTGCGCCCCTCTGAAATACAGGCCGTTGCCAGTTTCATTCTGACACTTAAAGGAACAAATCCACCAAATCCGAAAGCACCGCAGGGGGATAAATATGTAGCTGAAAAATAAATTCAAATAAAAATGCCCGACATCATACACGACACCGAAGACTTCCGCGACCACCTCGCAACCGTAGATAGCGAAGGCAAACGGATATGGATTTATCCTAAAAAACCCAAAGGACGGTATTACAATGTGCGCATTTGGGTAAGCCTTGCGTTTTTGACAGTTTTCCTTGTTTTGCCTTTTATAAAAATAAATGGCGAGCAGATATTGCTGTTCAATGTCTTGGAGGCTAAGTTTGTCATCTTTGGGCTGCTGTTTAGTCCGCATGATTTTTACTTATTTTTCCTTGTTATGATTACGTTTTTGGTTTTCATAATTCTTTTCACCGTCGTTTGGGGGCGGCTCTTTTGTGGATGGGTTTGTCCCCAAACGGTTTTTATGGAAATGGTATTCCGCAAAATAGAATACTGGATTGAAGGCGATGGCAATGACCAACGCCGCTTGGATAAAGCTGGTTGGTCACCCAGTAAAATTCGTAAAAAGGTCGTTAAACATGCTATCTTTTTCACCATTGCCGTTGTCGTGGCTAATTACTTTTTAGCTTATATTATCGGTATGGATGCTGTTTTGAAAATTATCAATGAACCCATTAATCAAAACATAACGGGTTTTGCAGCTATGATAGGCTTTTCCTTGGTTTTTTATGGTGTTTATGCCCGTTTGCGCGAGCAGGTGTGTACCACGATTTGTCCGTATGGTCGTTTGCAAAGTGTTTTATTGGTGGCTGATTCTATTGTTGTGGCTTATGATTATGTGCGAGGTGAACCACGTGGCAAGTTAAAAAAAGAGAAAAAAGTAGAAACTACTAAATTAGGCGATTGCATAGATTGTACCCTTTGCGTGCAAGTATGCCCAACGGGTATTGATATTCGCAACGGTACGCAGTTGGAATGTGTCAATTGCACGGCGTGTATGGATGCTTGCGATGAAGTGATGGATAAAATAAACCGTCCTCTCGGCTTGATTCGCTATGATTCATTGAATGGTATTAAAACAGGCAATCGCAAAATTTGGACGCCCCGGGCAGTGGCTTACTCTTGTGTTCTCGGCTTGATGATGATTTTGGATATTGTCCTATTGGCTCGCCGTTCTGATGTGGAAGCGAGCATTCTCCGCAGCCCTGGGCAGATGTATCAGACAGTAGATGATGAGCATATTTCCAATCTTTATACTTATCAAATTGTCAATAAAACCAATCAGCCTATGCCGATTTATTTTAAAATCAAAGACAATTTGGGTAAAATAAAACTCGTCGGCAATGAGCATCCAGAAGCCACTAAAGAAAAAATAGCCGAAGGAGCATTTTTTGTTGAAATGGAAGACAAAATACTGAGGGGGGTCAAAACGGAGATAATTATTGAAGTTTATAACGGCGACCGTATGGTTCATAAAGTTAAAACCTCCTTCGTAGGGCCCATTAGTTTTGATGATGAAGGTGAAAAGGAGAAACATTAAACATGTATTTTAAAATCAATTCCGAGGGGATTCCTGCGGAAAAATCCGAACAACGATGAAATTTAATTGGGGTACAGGCATAGCCATCTTTTACGGCTGTTTTATGTTGACTTTTATCGGCATTGCCATATTGTCAACACGGCAAGATGTCAATATGGTCAAAAAAGACTATTATGATGATGATATAAACT
>JANLRG010000041.1:0-1769 GCA_031361545.1 Bacteroidota bacterium | reverse complement strand
GTACCAATATAGCCAATCAAACCATTACAGTTGTCACTGCTCCCGCAGCCAGTTTAACAGCGACTGAAAGCTCGTGTACACCGAATGATGATAAAATAGTCAGTGGCGGTAGTGCTAACTTAACAGCTTCTGCCTCAGGTGGTAGTGGTAGTTTTACATATTCTTGGAGCAATGGTTTGGGCACAGGTGTCGGACCTAAAACTGTTTCACTTACCTCTACAACCGTATATTCCGTTACGGCTACTGACGCCAATGGCTGTTCGGATATTGCCAGTAAAACCATTACCGTAGCCACATCTACATCAGCGACGATAACAGCGACAGAAAGCTCTTGCACGGTTGATGATGATAAAGTAGTAAGCGGCGATGCCGTGACTTTGACAGCAAGCGGCGGCTTAACTTATACTTGGAATAATAGCTTAGGCGCGGGTTCAAGTAAAACAGTGACCCCCTCAGTATCAACGACCTATACGGTAACTGCAACCGATGCCAGCGGTTGTACTTCAATTGCTAATAAAATTATTACAGTTATTACTAATCCTATAATCAGCATTGCTGCAACAGAAACCTCTTGTACGACCAATGATGATAAAATAATAAGCGGAACCAGTGTTGCTTTAGCAGTGAGTGGCGGCGCAACTTATACTTGGGATAATGGCTTAGGTGCTGGCTCAAGCAAAACAGTGACCCCCTCAGTATTGACGACTTATTCAGTGACTGCAACCGATGTCAATGGCTGTACAGGTACTGCTAATAAAACAATTTCAATCGTATCATCTCCAACAGCAAGCATTTCTGCAATAGAAACCTCTTGTTCTCCAAATGATGATAAAATAATAAATGGTGCTACAGTCACTTTAACTGCCAACGGTGGTGCAACTTATGCATGGAATAATAGCTTAGGTGCGGGTTCTACTAAAACACCAGCCCCCTCAGTTACAACGACTTATTCAGTTACCGCTACGGATGTGAATGGTTGTACTGCTACTGCGAGTAAATTAATTACAGTTGCTGCGGGATTGAGTTTATCCAATTCAGCCACTAATATACTTTGTAATGGTGCTTCTACGGGCGCTATTAACTTGACAGCGAGCGGTGGTTCAAGCCCTTATACCTACAATTGGAGTGATGGTAATACGACTGAAGACCGTACAGGTTTGGCAGCAGGTGCATACGCAGTAACGGTGACGGATGCGAGCGGTTGTTCTCAAACGACTTCTATTACACTCACTCAACCAACAGCTATTTCTTTAACAACAACACCGACCAATATAAATTGCAATGGCGCATCTACTGGTGCCATCACAGTTTCAGTGTCGGGTGGTACAACACCTTATACCTACAATTGGGGCGGTGGTATCACAACTCAAAATAGAACAGGCTTGTCAGCAGGAACATATAATTTGACTGTAACCGATGCCAATAGTTGTACTCAAACAGCAACAGTTACTTTAACACAGCCTTTCGCAGCTTTATCACTCAGTACCAGTATTACGCATATTATTTGCGGCGTAGGAACAGGTGCTATTAATTTGACCGTTTCAGGCGGTACAACACCTTATACTTATAATTGGGGCGGCGGTGTCACGACTGAAGACCGCACAAGTTTAGCTGCTGGTAATTATTCAGTAACTGTAACAGATACCAACGGTTGTGCTACAACTGCTTCTCCAACAGTAACTCAGACAACTGCTGCTACTTTAACAACTTCTGTAACAAATATCACTTGTTTCGGCGGTACAGGTGCTATCAACGTAACTGCAACAGGT
>JANLRG010000034.1:0-1103 GCA_031361545.1 Bacteroidota bacterium | reverse complement strand
GATACTTTGAATAATAAACCCGCCGCAGATTTTGAAAAAATATTGGACATTGACCACACACTCTGGATGTTGGCTTTTAATATCCTTTTTGTCAATTTAGACAGTTATACGGGTAGTTTTACTCAAAATTACTATCTCTGGCGCGATGACAATGCCCAGTTCAATCCTATCATTTGGGATTTGAATATGTCGTTTGGTGGTTTCCCTGGCGGTGTGGGTGGTGGCACTCCCGGCGGCGGACTTGACTCTATCGGGATGGCTAAACTATCTCCTTTTACCCACGAAACAAATACAGCTAAGCCATTGATTTCCAAGCTGTTAGCGAATGAGCGTTTTCGTAAAATGTACATTGCCCATTTGCGGACTATGACAAATGAAGCTTTCAAATCGGGGAAATACCGCACACGCGGCGAAGCCATGCGACAAATTATAGATGCCGCCGTGCAAGGCGACCCTAATAATTTGAGTACGTATGCTTTATTTAAAACTAATTTTTATTATGGCAGTACAGGTTCTAGTGGACCAGGCGGCGGTAGCACGCCTGGCATCGTGAGTCTTATGGAAAACAAAATAAAATACCTCGATACGCTCGCCGTTATGAAGCTAACGCCGCCTGTTATATCAAATATTATATCTACACCTAATGTAAAACTCAATGATTCTGTGTGGATTACGGCAAAAGTAAGCGGTCATATTGGTAATGGTGTATTGATAGGTTATCGAGTAAAAACAACCAATTATTTTAAAAGAGTAGAGCTTTTTGACGATGGTTTGCACAAAGACGGTGCAGCCAATGACGGTACTTTTGGTATTGGTTTTAAACTCGTTAATCCAACTATGGAATATTATATTTGGGCTGAGAACGTTAACGCGGGCATCTTTTCGCCCGAACGCGCCGAACATGAATATTATCAAATCAAAGCCACCATATCAGCAGGCGATATTGTCATTAATGAGTTGATGGCTTCTAATACCAAAACCGCTGCTGACCCTAATGGTCAATTTGACGATTGGATAGAATTGTATAATAAATCTACTACTGCGGTTGATGTCAGCGGTTGGTTTATCAGCGATGACCCGCTCAAATTGGCTAAATGGAAATT
>JANLRG010000031.1:0-7585 GCA_031361545.1 Bacteroidota bacterium | reverse complement strand
TTTACAATCATGTTTACAAACGCCTCTGGAATTATAGAAAATGATTACCTCGTAAATACAATGGACGCATGGAGCAAAGGAGGTTTTAAATTTAGTTTTAATATTTCGAGGATGTTTGTATTGGCGAAGGATGAACCGGTGAAAAAATAAATTAACATTTTATTATTGACTTTCTTGGTATAGGGGCGGTCCGCGGGATTAATTCTCCCGCAGACTATCGCAGATTCTCTCAATTTAAATTCTGCATTACTTTCTGCGGCTGTCCGCGGGGAATATTTCTCCTGCTGACTATCGGAGATTCTCTCGATTTAAATTCTGCATCACTTTCTGCGGCGGTCCGCGGGCAATTATTTCTCCCGCAGATTTTCAGAGATTCTCTCGATTTAAATTCTGCATCACTTTCTGCGGCGGTCCGCGGGCAATTATTTCTCCCGCAGACTATCGCAGATTCTCTCGATTTAAATTCTGCATCACTTTCTGCGGCTGTCCGCGGGGAATATTTCTCCCGCTGACAATCGGAGATTCTCTCGATTTAAATTCTGCATCACTTTCTGCGGCGGTCCGCGGGGAATATTTCTCCCGCAGATTTTCGGAGATTCTCTCGATTTAAATTCTGCATCACTTTCTGCGGCTCTCCGCGGGGAATTATTTCTCCCGCAGATTTTCGGAGATACTCTCGATTTAAATTCTGCATCACTTTCTGCGGCTGTCCGCGGGGAATATTTCTCCCGCAGACTATCGCAGATTCTCTCGACTAATATTCTGCTTCGTACCGCGGCGGTAGCAACATTTTTGTATTTTTTATCGTACCATGAAGCTGGAATTTTACATTTGTGTCATTCCACATTTCTCATCTATTCAAAAGTCCAGTCATCATTAAAGAAGAATGTCAGCCGATACTACTTTTCATCAAAAAAAGGATACTATTCTTTTAACAAAGACTTCGGTGTTGACTTCTGATACCTCACGAGCAGCTAAAATTAATATTGACAGCTCCATTCAAACCTTCTGGAAAGTAGATACAGTCATTCATTATTCCACCGCTAAAAAAGAAGTTCCAATTCTTTATACCAATATCTATAAAGGTCATTTACTTCACCCTTCCCATTCCCAACCTCGAGATAGAAATTCCATGTCTCCGATTTGGTTTTTTCCAATCGTTTTAATTGCCCTTTCCGTTTTTGCCGCCCTCCGAATTTTTTATAATAAATATTTCCACCAAATGCTCATTGCGTTTTACAATAATAATCTCACCAATCAAATTGTCCGCGATGAAAATATTTTAGTCCAAAGAGCCTCTGTTTACCTAAGTTTGGTCTTTAATCTGATTGCTGCTTTATTTTTATATTTCATTAGCATCTATTTTGGTTGGGAACTGGGCGGAATCGGAACAGGATTCAGCCGATTTTTATTTTTTGCTATCGGTGTTTCTTTCGTCTATACCCTCAAATTTCTTGTCCTAAAAATTAGTGGCTGGCTCTTCAATTTAGATAGAGAAATGGCGACTTATATATTCAACACCTTTCTTATCAATAATATACTCGGAATTGTTCTGCTTCCTTTTGTCTGCCTAATGGCCTATAACCAACTTTTTTCAACGTCTTGGTTAATCTCTTTTAGTCTGGTTTTAGCTGCACTCGCTTTTGCATACCGCCTCCTTCGTGGAATCCTCATCGGATTCAATGCGTCCTCTTTCTCTCCGCTTTATTTATTTTTATATCTTTGCGCTCTTGAAATCGCGCCCTTGATGATTTTGATACGAATCACCGTTTTCTAAATCATCTGTGCACCCCCGATATCTGATAACGAACCTGTAATCCCTTGTATGAGTTTGAAAGTTAAAAGTATCCTGGTTACACAGCCAAAGCCTGAAACTGAAAAGTCTCCCTATTTTGACCTGTCTAAAAAGTTCAACCTTAAAATTGACTTCCGACCTTTTATTCAAGTCGAACCAATTGCTGCTAAGGACTTTCGTAAAGACAAAGTTAATATCGCTGAACATTCTGCTGTCATCCTGACAAGCAGAAATGCTGCCGATCACTTTTTTCGTATCTGTACTGAACTGCGCATCACCGTTCCTGAAACGATGAAGTACTTTTGTATTTCTGAAGCAACGGCTTATTATCTCCAAAAGTTTGTCGTTTATCGCAAGAGAAAAATTTTCTTTGGCAAACAAACAATTGTTGATTTAATGGACCTAATCAAAAAACATAAAAAAGAAAAGTTTCTTGTCCCTTGTACCGACATTCATAAACAAGAAATTTTTGAGACGCTCGATTCTGTTTCTATAGACTATACCAAAGCTGTTATTTATAAAACAGTTGCTTCTGATTTATCTGATTTGGCAGAGGTAAATTATGATGTGCTCGTATTTTTTAGTCCTTCAGGAATTGCTTCCCTCTTTAAAAATTTCCCAAAATTTAAACAGAACAATACCAGAATTGCTGCTTTCGGACCAACAACTGCACAAGCTGTTGCCGATGCTGGTCTCCGCTTAGATATCCAAGCGCCAGTTCCGGCAGTTCCTTCTATGACCATGGCACTCGAACATTACATCAAGAAAAATAATAAGTAATTTCCATGGACGCCGCTTCGCCTCGACGTTATTTTTTCAGGAAAGCGGAACGACTCGCTAGTCGCAAAGTGATTGAATTACTGGTTAAAGATGGAAAGCATTTGGCCATTTCTCCCTTTCGCCTTACTTGGATCTTAACGTCTTTAGAAACAGATTCTCCCGCTCAAATTGCTTTCGCTGTTCCGAAACGCTTCTTCAAAAAAGCTGTTGATAGAAATAGAATGAAACGTCTGATGAGAGAAGTGTATCGGAAAAATAAAGATGATATTTATTCGTTGCTAAAAGTTAGAAATTTGCAATGCGCTCTATTGCTCTATTATTCAGGAAAAAATATTATTTCTTATACTGAAACGGAAGAAAAACTAAAACTAATCTTATCCAAATTTGCGAAAGATAATCTCATTACTATTCAGTAAACTCTTTATCGGTCTGATTCGATTTTATCAGGTAGCCCTCTCTCCATTGTTGAGGCCAAGTTGTCGCTTCGAACCAACTTGCTCTACTTACGGACTTCAAGCCATTAAAAAATATGGCCCTTTCAGAGGAGGATATCTTGCCTTGAAAAGAATTTTAAGATGTCATCCATGGGGTGGACATGGGTATGATCCATTACCATAATTCTTTCCCATTAAAATTAAATCATGAAAAAATTTATCTTAAAAAATAAAATAAAAGTTGCAGTTTTAGCAACAGCCATTCTATCATTTGCTTCTTTTGCTTTTGTGGATGAATATTTTGAGGTGTCAAAAAACCTCGACATTTTTTCTAGTCTTTATCGAGAAGTCAACATTTATTATGTCGATTCTATTGACCCTGGAAAGTTGATGAAAAAAGGAATTGATGAAATGCTGAATACACTCGATCCTTACACCAATTATATTCCTGAATCGGATATTGAAGATTATCGCTTCATGACAACTGGACAATATGGTGGAATAGGAGCGGTCATTCGACAAAAAGGAGATTACATAGCAGTGAGCGATCCGTATGAGGGTTTTCCTGCGGACAAAGCTGGACTGCGAGCTGGTGATGTTATTTTAGAAATCGATGGGAAGTCAACAAAATTTAAAAAGACAGATCAGATTAGTCATTTGTTGAAAGGCTCTCCTAAAACGGAAGTAAAGTTATTGATACAAAGAGAAGGAGAAGCAAAAACATTTGAACGTACATTAACTCGAGAAGAAATAAAAGTAAAGTCGGTTCCATATTTCGGAATGCTTGATAATAATATCGGCTACATCAAACTAAATGGCTTCACAGAAAACGCAAGTAAAGATGTCGCTAATGCATTAAAAGAATTGAAGTCTGATAATAAATTAACCGGATTGGTATTTGACTTAAGAGGAAATCCGGGTGGACTCCTCAACGAGGCTGTTAATATTTCGAATATTTTCGTTCCCAAAGGTCAAGAAATTGTAAGTACCAAAGGCAAGATGAAAGATCTTTATCATTCTTACAAAGCTATCAATGAAGCAATCGACACAGAAATTCCTTTGGCCGTTATCGTCAATAGCGGTTCTGCTTCCGCTTCTGAAATTGTATCGGGCTCTTTGCAAGATTTAGATCGCGCTGTAATAATTGGTCAACGAACTTTTGGAAAAGGGTTGGTGCAAACCACTCGTCCGCTTTCTTATAATGCGCAACTTAAAATTACTACTTCTAAATATTATATTCCTAGTGGTAGATGTATTCAAGCATTGGATTATACACATCGTAATGAAGATGGAAGTGTAGGGAAAATTCCAGACTCTCTCGTCACTGAATTCAAAACGAAAGATGGAAGGAAAGTTTATGATGGCGGAGGAGTGAAACCCGACTATATTACTCCAGCAAAAAAATTGAGCAGCATTTGCCAAAGTTTACTTTCTAAAAGTTTAATTTTTGACTACGCAAGTAGATACAGAACATTTCACGATAATATTAATAAGGGCAACTTTCAATTAACAGAAATCGATTGGAATGATTTCTTGAGTTTTCTTTCAGGCAAAGAATATGACTACGTGACAAAAAGTGAAAAAGCGCTTGACGATTTTAAGAAAAACACGGAAGACGAATTGTATTATGCCAATTTGAAAAATGATATTGACGGTTTAAAAGAAAAGTTAAAACATGATAAGCAATCTGACATTTTGAAAAACAGAGCAGACATAACTTCACTTCTAGAAGATGAAATCGTTTCTCGATATGGTTATCAGACAGGCAGAATTAAAGAGTCGCTGTCACATGATGATGATGTTAAAAGAGCAATTGAAATTTTGTATGATGCATCTCTTTATTCAGGAATATTGAATGGAAAAGTGAATGCTAATGCTGGTGTAAAAAATGATTCGAAATAAATTTTATTAGTGACTTAATTATTCTGAATTGACAATGTGAAGCCAATACTAAAATACCAGACTCCTTATTTGTACTTAACAGGACTAACACTCTTAGTAGCTGGATTACCTGTGTCTTTATTTCTTACTAGTCTGTCACAGTTTTTTCTAGCCGGTTCCTACTTTCTGGAAGGAAATGTTTCTTCAAAAATTAAAAGGTTCTATGCAAATAAGGTCGCTGTATTGTTAGCCGGAATTTGGCTGATGCATTTAATCGGACTTTTTTGGACTTCTGATCTCACTGAAGGATTGAAAGATCTTCGAATCAAATTACCTCTCTTAATTTTACCAGTAATTATAGGCGGTTCGGAACCATTGAACGAGAAACATTTTAAAGGAATTTTGTCAGCATTTATTGCAGCCGTTTTTATTGGAAGTATGTCGGCTATTTTTGTTTTGACCGGAATTATTCACCGTGAAATTTATGATATACGCGACGTTTTTATTTTTCACATCTCTCATATTCGTTTTGCACTTTTTACTTGTGTAGCAATTTCAATACTCATCTATTATATCTTCTATAAAAAAGCCCTCCACGGGTTTTTAAAAGCGAGCGGACTATTATTAATCGCCTGGTTTGTTATTTTCCTTTTTATTGTTCAGTCGTTGACTGGTTTGATAATTATTACAATTGTTTGCATAGGAATACTGTTTCATTATTTGTTGAAATCGAAGAGCAAAATTTATAAAACTGCTTTTGTAATTATTCTGATTGCAATTCCAGTCGGTATTGGCGTGTACGTGGATAATGTAGTTCAAAATTATTCTGTCAGAAAAAATTTTCCAGTCGATATCACCGAGAAAACTGCCAATGATAATGAATACGAATTTTTTCCTGATGAAAGTCAGATGGAAAATGGATATCCTATTTATATGTATATCTGTACACCCGAACTAAGAAAATCTTGGAATGAGAGAAGTGCACTTCAATATGATTCACTCGATAAAAGAAATCAACCATTATATTCTACACTGATTCGTTTTCTAACAAGTAAAGGATTAAGGAAAGATTCAGCCGCAGTTTATTCATTGTCCACCAAAGAAATTAAATCTATTGAAGAAGGAATTGCCAACGTAGATTATCAAAACAAATCGGATTTCAATGTCAGAATAAAACAAGTTGTCTGGGAAGTTGGTGTTATGCTCAATGGCGGAAATCCTTCGGGCCATTCTGTTACTCAACGACTAGAATTTTGGCGAGCAGCATCTGGAATCATCGCAGCTCACCCGTTGTTCGGAGTAGGAACAGGTGATATTGTCGCTGAATATCAAAATCAATATTTGCTAATGAAGTCGAAACTTGATAGTGCCCACCGTCTCAGAGCTCACAATCAATATCTATCTATTGCGGCTGGCTTTGGAATTATTGGATTGATTTATTTTCTTATCGCATTATTGTCACCTTTATTTTTTAAAAGAAAATTTTCGCCACTCTTCGTTTTCTTTTTTCTCATTTGTATTATCTCTATGTTTACCGAAGACACCTTAGAAACTCAGCCTGGTGCAACTTTTGTTGGATTCTTTTTTATCTTCTTCTATATTCATTCTTTTTCAACTGAAGAAAAGTCAAAAAAATAAAACCTACTTTTATCAGCAAGATGATTAAACTTTCTGTTGTCGTAATTACGTTTAATGAAGAAAAAAACATCGCTAGATGTTTAGAGTCTGTTAAAGGTATTGCGGATGAAATCGTAATTGTTGATTCATTTAGTAAAGATCGCACGATGGAGATATGTTTGAAATACGGCGCTCGTTTTATTGAGCATGCTTTTGGAGGGCATATCCAACAAAAAAATTGGGCCATTAAGCAATCTTCTTTTCCTCATATCTTATCTCTTGACGCTGATGAAGTGCTCGATGAAACATTGATTGCGTCAATTCAAAATGTGAAAAATAATTTTTTGATGGATGGCTATTATATGAATAGACTTACCAATTATTGTGGACAGTGGGTAAAACACAGTGGCTGGTATCCTGATACAAAATTGCGATTGTGGGATAGCAGAAAGGGTGAATGGAAAGGAATTAATCCGCACGACAAATATGAATTGTTTGATGGTAATCAAAACACTAGTAAACTCGCGGGCGACATTTTACATTATAGTTATTATTCAGTTGATGAACATTATCGTCAAGCTGAATATTTCACAACCATTGCCGCTAAAGCCTATTTTGATTTAGGGAAAAAAGCTCCATTTTATAAATTACTTTTGATTTCTCCAAAGCGTTCTTAATTTTTTATATTTTAAATAAGTTGAATAAGAGGAAATTTTTGCAATCGTAAAGCCGGCTGTTCCATCGAGAAATCCAAGATGAATTAAATAATGGTGAAAAAATTTCGCCACTGGGTTTAAAAGTAATTTATAAAATGGAGCTTTTTTCCCTAAATCAAAATAGGCTTTAGCGGCAATAGTTGTGAAATATTCAGCTTGACGATAATGTTCATCAACTGAATAATAACTATAATGTAAAATGTCGCCCACGAGTTTACTAGTGTTTTGATTACCATCAAACAATTCATATTTGTCGTGCGGATTAATTCCTTTCCATTCTCCCTTTCTGCTATCCCACAATCGCAATTTTGTATCAGGATACCAGCCACTGTGTTTTACCCACTGTCCACAATAATTGGTAA
>JANLRG010000020.1:0-1462 GCA_031361545.1 Bacteroidota bacterium | reverse complement strand
GCGAAATGCGCCCGATTTACCTTTACAGGTCGGGCATAGCCGAAAGCAAGAATATGAATACACAAGACATGGTACACAATGTTTAATAGCCAATTGGGACGTCGTTGCAGGCAAAATAATCAGTTCCAGTATTGGAGATACGCGAAAAGAAGAAGATTTTGAACAACATATTCAACAAACAGTACAAAGTGATGAGACTGTGAAAAAGTGGCGATTCGTTGTAGATAATCTCAATACACATCAATCTGAAGCCTTAGTATCATATGTTGCCGGATTAGTTAATACGCCTAAAGACCTTTGATCCGACATTTCCCACAGAAATTTTCATAAACTCTATTTTATGGTAGATTTGTGAATGGAAAGTACATACAGTAGTAAAGCTCTTAGTCATTTAGATCATGTTTAAAAATTAAATTCTGTTATTGGTTATTCCATTGGGCATATACGAAATAATATTTGGCATTAAAAAATGAGCATCGGAGCATAATTTTGATGAAATTTTCCACGATTAAATCAATTTTCATGCAAACTCAATTCAACGAACTGACCGATGCTCAGTGGCTTATTATTAGCGAATTATTACCTGTAAATCGCAAGCGCAAATATAGTTTACGCGATGTAATTGACGCTATTTTCTACATTAATAGAACAGGTATTCAATGGCGTAACTTAAATGTTAAAGGTTCATTATTCCTTGATTGGCGTATAGTTTACTACTATTTTCGCACTTGGACAAAATTAGATATTATTAGTAATATTAATTTTGAATTAATGCAATTTGAACGCCTATGTCAAGATAGGTCAATAAATCCTACTGCGAATCTCATTGATAGTCAATCAGTTAAGATAGCACCATTTATTCAGAATGATAAAGGCATTGATGGCGGCAAAAAAATTAACGGTCGTAAACGGCACATTATTACTGACACATTAGGATTAATTATCGGCGTTATGGTAACAGCCGCTAATATTCATGATGGTGCAGCGGGAAGCTCTCTTTTTAATTTTCTTATCGACAAACTAAAAAATACAAAATGTATTTTTGCTGATGGCACTTATGGTGGTAAATTTAAAACAACAATCGAAAAAAAAGGCATCCTATTAGAAGTTGCCGCTAAACCTGAAAGTGCAAAAGGATTCATCCCAGTAAAAAAAAGGTGGGCAGTTGAGCGCACTTTTGGCTGGATGAATTTTTTTCGACGACTTTCTAAAGATTTTGAGCGAACAGTAGAATCTTCTGAATCAATGATTTATTTAGCACAAATTCAGATTATTCTGAACAGAATTGTTGAAAAACAAAATTAAATTTTTAAACATGCTCTAAGATAAAAGAACCTCAGAAAAACGATTATTTTTGCACTCCTTTTTAAAAAAAACAATTGCTCAATATCAAAATATCGTAATATAAAAATATCCTAACATGTCTAAAATTCTTATTATCGGAGCCGGTGGCGTTGGGCAG
>JANLRG010000161.1:0-4305 GCA_031361545.1 Bacteroidota bacterium | reverse complement strand
TTCGCATCAGAAACAATTACGGTATAACTTCCTGCTGCTAGATTCAAAAGTGTAGCTGCGTTTCCAACAACAGGCGACCACAGATAAGTGTAAGGTGAAGTTCCACCTGATCCACTTGCAGTTGCTGAACCAGTTGATTGTCCGCAGAGAGAAGCGACACTACTTGTCGTAGATGTTACAGGAGTTGGATTAGTAATAGTAGTTGTTGCTGTTTTTGTGCAACCAGTTGCATCAGTGACTGTCACTGTATAATTTCCAGCGGAAAGGTTGATCGCAGAAGAATTACTTCCTCCACTTGGTGCCCATGAATAGGTGAACCCACCATTTCCTCCTCCAGCAATTACGCTTGCTGTTCCAGAAGCAGTTCCTGTACATAAAGCTGGTGTTGAATTGACCGTTGCTGTGATTACAGGGGGAGCAGTGATAGTAGTTGTTGCAGAAGCCGTACAACCAACAGCATCGGTAACCGTGACAACATAATTTCCAGCTGCTAGGCCAGTTGCAGTAGCGGCATTTCCTCCGGATGGAGTCCATGAGTAAGTATAGGCAGCGGTTCCATTACCTCCAAGTGCTGTTGCCGTTCCATTTGTAGATGAAGAACAAGAGACTGGAGTGTTGCCTGTGATTGTTGCAGTAATAACCACAGGTGCTCCGATAGTAGAAGTTGCCGATGAAGAACAACCAGCAGCATCGGTTACCGTACAGGTATAAGTTCCAGGCTGAAGATTATTTGCTGTAGCTCCAACTCCTCCAGAAGGTGACCACAAATAGATGTAGGGAGATGTTCCTCCAATGATGGCCACCGTAATATTTCCGGTAGGAGAGGCACACGAAGAGTTTGTAACCGATGAAACATAGGCAACTGGTGCCGAAGGCGCTGCTAAATTAGTATTGGAAACTCCAGTACAACCTCGGCTATCAGTAACGGTAACAGTAAAATTCCCTGAGCCAAGACCAGTTGCTGTAACACCCGTTCCACCAGAAGGTGACCACGAATAAGTATAGGGTCCGGTTCCCCCTGCTGGTACAGAGGTAGCTGAACCATTATTTGAACCACACGTTGGTTGAACAGAAGTGATTGTAGAAGTAACAGGTGTTGGCTGAGTTACAGTAGCAGTACGAGTTGCAGTACAGCCATTCAAATCTGTCACAGTTACAACATAACTTCCAGCTGCGAGGCCAGTAATATTTTGAGCAGTTGAAGCACCCGGCGCCCATGAATAAGTATAAGGGCCTGTGCCCCCAACAGGAGTTACTCCCGCTGTTCCTGTTGTTCCACCAAAACAATTTGTATTGGTAGAAGCAACCGTGGGAGCCAAGGTGGGAGGGATAGCAACAACAATACTCTGGGTAGAAGTACATCCAACATCGTCTGTAACAGTCACTGAATAAGTTCCTGCAACTAAACCACTGATTGCATTTGAACCAGCAATTGCATTCGCAGTTTGAATAACTGTTCCTGCGTTGTTGCGCCAAACATAATTCCAAGGTGATGTTCCTTGACCGGTTGCTGTTGCAGTAGCAGTACTACCTGAACAATTCACACTTGTTACATTAATCACAGGTAAAGAACAACATGCTAAATGGGCAAAGAAATGGGTGATTGGATCTTGTGTACAAGCCAGGGAACCCCAAACTCCAGATTCGCCATCTCCATACGTATCTACGTCAACATTTAAACTAGCACCTGGAATACATCGACCTGGAGGTAACGTTGCAATGCTGAAACAAAATGTCCATGTGCAGTGATTATTATTATTATAGTCACCATAATTATTTCCTGCATTATTATCAGGGTTAGCCCTTGGAGTTCCGGCAGCTGTTTCAAAGTAAAAGCCCGGAGGAAAAATTTGATTCGTTGCCGCACTCAAAACAGTGTCAGTATTCCAAATCCAAGTTCCAGGAATTTGAGTCACTGGTCCTCCAGGAAGAAAATCATTGCAATCTGCTGCTGGTGTAGTAGTGAGTGTACCCATATCCCAACCTTGGCTGAAAATTGGTGCCACACCATGAAGCCAATTCATGGATGTCTGATTATAGTTGTTGATTGTATAGCAAAAATTCACTCGCTGTCCAGCCATATAAACACCATTTACCGGTGGAGGTGTCGCCGTTAAAGAGCTAGCAATTACACAGCCAGCGCAATCATAAGCATTTGTAATTGACATGGTAAAAGTACACTGGTCTGAAAGACTAGACCCTCCTACTTGCAACCAATATGAACCGGCTTGTAATCCATTAAAGGAAGTATTTAAAGTCCCGCTTCCACCAATTGCACAATTGACTCCGGCCATCGTTCCGCAGGAAGAGCCGTTGTATAAGGCCACTTGTGGAGTTTGAATTCCACCACTTATATTAATATTTAAAACTGGACCCACTAATGTAATTCTGTACCAAACATCAGCAACCGGATTAGCTAAGCCATTTCCTGAAGGCTGACATCCTTGAAGTGCACCTAGATTGGGATCGGAGGTAGCACATAAAGTTGTTCCATTAACTACTAAAGATGTTGTGACGTTAGCAGGGCAAGCAGTAGGGGCAGGAAGATTTAAAACAGTGGCAGTTGAGCAATCGTCATTAGAAGGAGCTGGTCCGCCACTACAAGCTGAAGCACAACTTCCCGGACAATTCACACAAGAAACAGTTGCTGCCCATCCAGTTCCTTTGATCGTTCCATCACTACTAAATCGTAACGTCAAACATCCAGTGTTTGCTGTTACAATTCCTGGACTTGTTGTTCCGAAATAGTAACCTATGAGAGGACTACTGACATTGGGTCCATTGTAAACAAACAAGGTGTCGAATCCAGATTCTGTACTAAAAGCCGTAAAAGTTAGTCTTACACATTGTCCTGAATTAGCAGAACAAAATGTCATCGTATAGTTTTCGTTATTATTATACTGAGTGCTGTTTCCTCCACTATCATAAAAGCTACCAGCACAAGTGGTGACATTGCTGTTACCCATATTGTAATTTTGGGCAAACAGTTTGCTTTGCGTGGTTAAAAACAATAAAACAAAAATACCTAGTAACTTTTTATTCATCGTAAGATGTGTTGAATGAATTTTTTATTGAGGCTGTGGGTAAATCGATGTGTAATATTCAAACCAATAATGGAGATACTCTGAACAAATGTGATTTAAATTCTTCTTTTCCAATTTGGTTTAAGGACAACTTCGAAAGTTAAATAAAATGTTAAGAATTTCCAACTTTATTTGTCTAACTACTGTTTAAAAAGGGGGAAACGGTTTTAATATCGATTTTTTCCGTTTCGGAAAGATATTGTTTCCAAAATCGTTTGAGAGTTTCTAATTTCGTCAAATAAATTAAACAAAATACATATCATGAAAGTAACAGTTGTAGGAGCTGGAAATGTAGGCTCCACGTGTGCAGATGTAATTGCCCATAAAGATTTTGTTCACGAAGTAGTGCTTCTGGATATCAAAGAAGGTATTGCTGAAGGAAAGTCATTAGACATGTGGCAAACTGCCCCAATCAATCTCTACGATACACGGATAATTGGTTCAACAAACGATTATTCAAAAACTGCTAATTCAGATGTTGTAGTCATTACATCAGGTCTTCCGAGGAAACCGGGTATGAGTCGTGATGATTTAATAGCTACTAATGCTGGAATCGTGCGATCTGTGACTGAAAATATTGTTAAGCATTCACCAAATGCAATTATCATTGTTGTTTCGAATCCTTTAGATGTGATGACTTACTGTGCTTATTTAACAGCGAAAGTCGATTCTAAAAAAGTTTTTGGAATGGCTGGTATTCTTGACACCGCACGCTATCGGGCGTTCTTGGCAGAGGCCTTAAACACATCACCAAAAGATATTCAAGCTGTACTAATGGGTGGCCATGGCGACACGATGGTTCCACTTCCTCGTTATACAACTGTTGCTGGAATTCCTGTAACAGAGTTAATTGAGAAAGATAAATTGGATGCCATTGTTGATAGAACAAAAAAAGGCGGAGGCGAATTAGTTAACTTGATGGGAACATCAGCATGGTATGCTCCAGGAGCTGCAGCTGCTCAAATGGTGGAAGCTATCATCAAAGATTCAAAACGAATTTTTCCTTGTTGTGTTTTATTAAACGGTCAATACGGATTAAAAGATATTTATCTCGGTGTACCAGTAAAATTAGGAAAAAATGGAATCGAAGAAATCATCGAATTGAAATTAAACGATGATGAAATGAAACTACTGCACGACTCTGCAAAGTCGGTCAAAGAAGTAATGGATGTTCTCGATCACATGAATCAACCCGCTGTTAAATAAAAATATTCTAAAGTAT
>JANLRG010000863.1:0-11255 GCA_031361545.1 Bacteroidota bacterium | reverse complement strand
ATTACATTTTTGCACTTTTCCCTCCCCAAAAAAAACTTTTAACCCTTGCCCTCTAATTTCTGACCTATTTTCAACCGACTTAATTGATAATTTATACTCGTTACTTTTTTACCACTGACCTTGTCCCTGACCTTATTAATTATTACTTAATACTTTTTTGACCTATGACATCTGCTCTATTCACTCAACTCAATACTTCGCTTCCACCTGAGAATACTTTGCCATAAATTCTTCTACCATCGTAACCATGTCGGCAGATCCAATAAAAAGTGGAGTACGTTGGTGTAGAGAAGTTGGTTGCAATTCAACGATACGTTTAAATCCATTGGAAGCTTTTCCTCCCGCTTGCTCAATGATAAAAGCGAGGGGATTGCATTCATACAATAATCTTAATTTCCCTTTTGGAGATTTCATTGTCGAAGGATAAATAAATATCCCACCTTTTAAAAGATTCCTATGAAAATCTGCTACTAATGATCCTATGTAGCGTGAAGAATATGGTCGTGAGGTTTTACTATCTTCTACCTGACAATATTTTATATATTGTTTTACACCATCTGGAAAATGTACATAATTCCCTTCGTTGATTGAATAAAGAATACCAGCACGAGGACAAACCATATCAGGATGCGATAAACAAAATTCACCGATACTTGGATCCAATGTAAAGCCATTAACACCTTTTCCTGTTGTATAAACTAACATGGTGGAAGAACCATAAATTACATAACCAGCAGCAATTTGATCGACACCACGCTGCAAATAATCTTTCTCTTCCACAATTCCTGAAAAAGATGTCCGTCTGTAAATAGAAAAAATAGTTCCTATTGCAACGTTCACATCTATGTTGGAAGAACCATCTAATGGATCAACACAAACAACATACTTCGCATTTTTACTAACGGCAGAATCAATTTGAACCAAACCCTCATTCTCTTCTGAAGCGACAGCACATGTTTCACCACCTGCACTCAGTGCGGCAATGAATTGTTCATTCGCAAAAACATCCAATTTTTTTACTGACTCTCCTTGAATATTTATTGTTCCATATTCCCCAAGAATATCAGCTAGTCCAGCTTTGTTGACTTCACGGTTAACGATCTTTGCCGCAATACCGATGTCGCGCAACAAGCGTGAAAGTTCGCCTTTAGCATAAGGGAAATCAGTCTGACGTTCTATAATAAATTGACCAAGGGTAACTACTTTATTCATCTGAGATAGGGTTATCTTGCAAAACTAACAAATGCCCTTAAAAGAAACGACAACTAACTAAATGACTTTGTGAACCTCTGATTATCAAGCTTTTTTATAATTGAAATTTCAGCGACAGATAGAATAATCAATGCAATAGCGACTAAAAATCGATCCTTACTTCCTAACAAGTACAATTGAAAGTTTGAATAAAATTTAAGCCGATTCATTATCTTCGCCACTGCCACTTCTAAAAAATATGAATTCTACTACCAGTTTTCCGAAAGAAAAAATTAAGATCCTTCTCTTAGAAGGAGTTCATCCTGCTGCTCTGAAATTATTTGCAGACCATCACTATATCGATATAGAAATTGTAAAGGGAGCGATGAGTGAAAATGAACTGGCAGAAAAAATAAAAGACGTGCATTTATTAGGCATCCGTTCAAAGACTCAAGTAACGAAAAAAATTATCGATGTTGGAAATCGTCTGATTGCTATCGGTGCTTTTTGCATCGGCACAAATCAGATTGATATGAACGCAGCTACAGAAAATGGAATAGCTGTTTTTAATTCGCCGTTTTCAAATACACGATCAGTTGCCGAACTTGTCATTGCTCATTGCATTAATTTAATGCGTGGTGCATTTGAAAAAAGTATGGGTGCGCATCAAGGAAAATGGATGAAAGATGCAACAGATAGCAATGAGGTTCGTGGAAAGACTCTTGGTATCATTGGCTATGGACATATTGGATCACAAGTTTCTGTCCTTGCAGAAAATATGGGAATGAAAGTTATCTTCTACGATGTAGAGCCGAAAATGAGTTTAGGAAATGCAAGTGCCGTTAAATCATTGGAAGAACTTTTAGCTCAATCCGACATTGTAACCTTGCATGTTCCAGGGCTTCCTTCAACAAACAATTTGATTAACGAAGCCAACCTCGCACTAATGAAACCGACTTCCATCTTGATTAATTACAGCAGAGGCGACGTCTTAGATTTACAAGCTGTTCGTAATGCTATGCTGAAAAATCAACTTCGTGGACTTGCTGTTGATGTCTTTCCTGTTGAGCCAAAAAATAATTCAGAAAAATTTGAATCACCGGTGCAAGGACTTCCAAATGTAATTCTCACTCCACATATTGGAGGATCTACACAAGAAGCTCAAGAAAATATAGGTATAGATGTTGCTGGCAAGCTCATCAGTTTTTTAGAAACAGGATCCAGCAATGGTTCACTTTCTGTTCCTGCACTCAGTCTGCCTGTACAGCAAGAAACTCACCGTCTTTTACACATTCATAAAAATGTTCCCGGTGTGTTGAGTGAAATCAATGGATTACTTTCTAAAATGAATGTGAATATACTTGGCCAATATTTAAAGACGAACAATCAGATCGGTTATGTAGTTCTGGACATTGATAAGAGTACATCGCCGGGTGTATTGGAAGAATTGAAAAAAGTAAAGAACACCATTCGTGTTCGGAGTTTATATTAAAAATACTATGATAATTCGTAAAGGAAAAAAAGAAGATCTTACAGGGATTTTCAAATTAATCAATGAGCTTGCATTATTTGAAAAAGCACCGGAAGAAGTAACCAATACTATTGCTTCAATGGAAATTGATGGCTTCGGAGAAAAACCTGTTTTCGGTTTTCACATAGCTGAAATCAATGGTGAAATTGTAGGGATGGCATTGTACTTTGTAAAATATTCCACATGGAAAGGCAAAGGATTATTTCTCGACGATTTGGTAGTGACTGAAAGCATGCGAGGAAAAGGAATTGGTCAAAAATTATTTGATGCTTACATGAATGAAGCAAAAGCAATTGATGCAAAGCAGGCTCACTGGCAAGTTCTCGATTGGAATACTCCAGCGATAGATTTTTATAAAAAGCTAGGAGCAAAAATAGACGAAGATTGGTGGGATTGTAAATTAAATGAAGAACAAATAAAAAAATATAGGATCTAATAATTAGAATAGTAATGAGAGTTTTTAAATTCGGAGGAGCTTCGGTAAAAGATGCACAAGCAGTAAAAAATGCAGGCGACATACTCTTACAGTTCAAAAAAGAAAAATTAATTGTAGTAGTTTCTGCAATGGGAAAAACGACGAATGCTCTTGAAAAAGTAACTCAATCTTATGTTCAAAAGAAAAACGATACCTATTTACAACTTCAAGTAATAAAAGATTTTCATTTAGCTATAGTTAAAGAATTAGGATTTGAAAAAGATGATGAGTTGCATGGAGAAATCAATAACTCGTTTATAGAAATAGAATGGGTTATCGAAGAAGAACCATCCCATTCGTTTGCTTTTTACTATGACCAGATTGTTTCTCAGGGTGAATTACTTTCTACAAAAATCATTTCTGCATATTTGAACAAAGCGAATATTAAGAATGAGTGGATGGATATAAGAGATGTATTGCAGACTGACAATACATTTAGAGAAGGGAAAGTAAATTACGAATTGACAAAAAAATTAGTTGACACTAAAATTCCTGCTTTGCTTTCTAAAAGTAATATTATCGTTACTCAAGGTTTCATAGGGAGCACCTCTGAAAATTTTACAACGACACTGGGGAGAGAAGGCAGCGACTACACAGCAGCCATACTTTCATATTGTGTTGATGCAAAAGAAATGGTTGTATGGAAAGATGTTGCTGGAGTGATGAATGCCGATCCAAAATTATCGGACGACGCTATGAAACTTGAGCAGATTAGCTATCACGATGCAATTGAGTTGACATATTATGGTGCAACAGTCATTCACCCTAAAACAATCAAGCCATTAGAAAATAAACACATTCCACTTAGAGTCTGTTCATTCAAAGCACCGAATGATAAGGGGACGAGTATTGGAAATTATCATGCGACGAAGCCATTAGTTCCATGCTTCATTTATAAATTTGATCAGATTCTTTTTTCAATTTCTGCGAAAGACTTTTCATTTATTGCAGAAGCTAGCTTGAGCAGAATCTTCAGTTTATTTGCAACTCACGATATAAAGATCAACCTAATGCAAAATTCTGCTCTCAGTTTTTCAGTTTGCGTTGACAATGATCCGTACAAAGTTCCTGTACTTTTAGAAATGTTAAAAAAAGAATTTCGTGTTCTTTATAATGAGAATTTGAAACTCGTAACCGTTCGACATTATTACCCCTCTACAATTGACCAACTAATAAAAGGAAAGACGGTGCTTTTAGAGCAAAGGAGCCGACAGACAGCGCAGATCGTGATAGCCAATACAGGTCCAGAGACCAGTAAATAGCTTTACAGTTTCAGTGTCAGTCGTAGCTTTACAGTGTCAGAGACAGTCATAGTTTCAGTAAATAGTGTTCATTACTGTGTCAGTGTCAGTTCATAGTTTCAGTAAATAGCTTTACAGTTTCAGTGTCAGTCGTAGTTTCAGTAAATAGATTTACAGTTCCAGTGTCAGTCATAGTTTCAGTAAATAGCTTTACAGTTCCAGTGTCAGTCGTAGTTTCAGTAAATAGCTTTACAGTGTCAGTTCATAGTTTCAGTAAATAGCTTTACAGTTTCAGTTTCAGTCGTAGTTTCAGTAAATAGCTTTACAGTTCCAGTGTCAGTCATAGTTTCAGTAAATAGGGGACTTTACAGTGTCTGTAGTAGTGTCAGCAAATAGTGAAGTAAAAATTATTTCACTATTTACTGGATTCTGGACCTGGAACTGGAACTGTAAAACCCTTCTTATTGAAGTTTTTTTATTAGTGCAAATAACATTTTGGATATCTCTTCAATTAAAACATAATAGAAAAGAAAAACAGTGTCTTCAATGTAACTGATGTTTTTTAAAATGTCAAAGATAGCTCCACACTCAAGTGCAGATCCTCTTGCTATGACAAAAAAATTTCTTTTTGAAGGAATAGAAATCCTACTACAACCCTCTGCAATATTTAAAACAATACTACTTGAAGCTCGAATGAGTTGGTCTTTATAATTCCTATCTAATTCCTTTTTAGAAATAAGGTCATTCCAAATTTTGCTATTCAAAAAAAGTGCTTTTTGATAAACAATTAATTTTTCGTAATCCAACATTTTTTGCGACAAAGATCACGGATGATTCCGAGAATCAAAACCAATATAAGCGATGACTATGCTTTACAGTTCCAGTGTCAGTCATAGTTTCAGTAAATAGCGTTCTTTACAGTGTCAGAGCCAGTCATAGTTTCAGTAAATAGCTTTACAGTTTCAGTGTCAGTCGTAGTTTCAGTAAATAGCTTTACAGTGTCAGAGCCAGTCATAGTTTCAGTAAATAGTGTTCATTACTGTGTCAGTGTCAGTCATAGTTTCAGTAAATAGAATTTCACTATTTACTGGTCTCTGGCTCTGGAACTGGAACTGGAAAGCTATTTACTGGTCTCTGGCCCTGGAACTGGAACTGTAAAGCGTATCTTTTCCACCAGCACTTCAGAAATTTTTCGATACGATTCGTGGCTCCACCCTGCTATGTGCGGTGACAAAATAACATTGTCTGCTTGCATCAAATAATTCCAGTCCGGATTATTTTTCAGGCCGGCATTTTCAATACTAAATTTTTCAAAAGATGTATCTTCATATTCTAAAACATCCAAGCACGCACCTAAAACTTTTTTATTTTGAATTGCATGCACTAAATCATTTATAGAAACGCACTTCCCTCGTGCAGTGTTGATCAAATAAAAAGGTTTAGAAAAAGAGCCGATGAATTTTTCATCGACAAAATAATTTGTTTCTTCTGTTAATGGAATATGTAAACTCACAACATCAGCAATTAACTGCATCGCTTCTAGAGAACATTCTTTTACATTTTCTGTTCCAAAATCAGATTTATATTTATCATAAACGATCACTTTGCAATTGAAACCTTTTAGCTTCTCCGCAAAAGCAGAGCCCATATTTCCATAGCCGATTATTCCTACTGTTTTCCCATCTAGTTCAACGCCTCGATTTTCTTCTCGCTCCCATTCCCCTGCTCTGATTTGTCGATCAGATTTATTTAAATTATTAAACAAAGAAAGCAGCATGGCTAAAGAATGTTCGGCTACTGCGTTTCGATTACCTTCAGGAGAATTTAAACAAGTGATTCCTTTTTGCTGAGCATATTCCAAATCAATGCTCTCCATGCCAGCTCCGCAACGCGCAATAAATTTTAAATTGGGAGCATTGTCAATAAATTCTTTATCAACAAGAATGCGACTTCTTATGACAACTCCATTTACAGATGAAAGAATTTTTAATATTTCTCCTCTCGAAAATGTTGTACCATCAATACATTCGTGATTATCAGAAATCATCGATTCCCAAAAATGAATATGTGCTGTATCAATAAAAAGTATTTTCATTTAAATATTAATTAGAAAGTAAACCCTGAATAAAATTGGTGAGTTCGACAAAATTTTGCCAACTAAGAGCTTCGGCACGTAACGAAGCAAATGGAATATCTATATCACGTTGTACCATTCCAGAAAGTGCATTACGCAATGTTTTCCGGCGTTGGTTGAAAGCCATTTTCACAACTTTTCTAAAATTCTTTTCTTCGCATCCTAATTCAAAATTCTCCTTGCGTAAAAAATGCAATACTGATGACTTAACTTTTGGTGGCGGTTGGAAATCGTTTTGTTGAAGTTGCATTACAATTTTTACATCGTAATAAGCTTGCATGAAAACACTTAATATTCCATATTCTTTTCCACCAGGACTTCCTGCAATTCGATCCGCCACTTCTTTTTGAAACATTCCAACTACTTCCGGAATTCGATTGCGATCCTCTAATACTTTAAACAGAATTTGAGTAGAAATATTGTATGGAAAATTTCCAATGATTGCAAATTGATCAGAAAAATAATCTTTCAAATTCATCTGTAAAAAATCAGCATGAATAATATCTTGTTGTCGGAGCGGATATAAATTGATTAAATATGCAATTGATTCTTGATCCAAGTCAACAATTTTTGTTGAATAATTTTTTTGCTCAAATAGAAATTGTGTTAATATTCCCATCCCCGGACCAATTTCCAACACTTCGTTGTACAATTTACTTTCACCTAAATAACCAACGATCTCTGATGCTTTAGCCGGATCTTTAAGAAAATGCTGACCAAGAAATTTTTTTGCTTTTACAGTCATAAGAATCTTTGGGCGATAAAACCTCTTCTAACAAATATTTAATTCCACTGAAAATATTTTTTCTACACTACTTCGAGAAGCGTTCTGAAAGCGACAAACTTTTCTTTATATCTTGAAATCATATCTGCTCTCAGAGATGGGGCATAGATGTCGATGTACTGCTGATACTTTTCCATGTTATCACAAGTGTATTGAATTGAATAAGTAAATCCACCAGATTCATCATCACTCATCACTTTTAAAAAACGAAACTCAGTAAACATTCCCGTTCGCATGACATCAGGAATGTGAGCTGTCTTCATCCATTCTAACCAGTCCTCATGAACAGAAGCATCAATATTGGTCGTGACATTATAAACTATCATTCTATTTATTTTATATTTTTCAAAACTAGGCTAAAAATAGTTTCACAATTAATTGATGAGGTCACCACGTAAAGCACGATATCTTTTTCGTGCTTCAACCACAAAAACACTTCCAGGATAGTTGACGATAAGTTGCTGATACAATTCTGAAGCTTTGACTTTGTCATTCATTTTTGTTTCGCGTAAAAGTGCACGTTGATACAAAGCGTCATCCGCCAATATGCTAGCGCTATCATAGCGAAGTATTTTTTCATACAAAGAATCTTCAGCATTCCAATTTCTTTTCACATCCATAATTTCAGCTTCTTTATACCAAGCATCGTCTGAAAGTGAATGAGTAGGATATAAAATATGGATTGAATCTAAAACGGCTAAAGCTTCATCATTTTTATTTCGATAACTTAATAAGTCAGCTCGAGAGTAAAGCAACAAAGCATCTGTTGTTGAATCTAATCCCATATTATCACTAATAAGTAACGACAAAGCTAATGCATCGTTAGCAATCAATTGAGAAGTTGCTGACTTCAAAACATCCAGTTGCGCTTGAGCCCAAAGAAAATCGCCTCGAAAATAATCTAATCGTGCTCCTCTAAATTTAGCTTCTTGACCCAAGGCATCGTGTTTAAAATCTTTATCAACTTGAGCATACAATAAATCCGAATCCCAAACATTTCCACTAAATAAATAAATATCACCCAACTCTAATTTACAGTCTGCTTTCGATTGAGAGGAAATGTTTGGAAAATCAATTGCTTCTTCTAACTCAGTGGCTGCTGAATCGATATTGTCCAGATAAAAAGCACGTAAATGTGCTAAGCCTTTTATTAAGGTAGCTGTTCTCCCACTTCTGCCCAACTCATTTAATGTTGTCAGGTAATCTTTTTCAAGTTTTAAAAGATCTTGCTTCGTATAATTATTATCAACAGTAATTTTTTTATTCATCGTATTCAACATTTCCATTCTTGAAGGAATGTAATTGTTATTGTCCACACCTTTATCAATTACATATTGATAAGCTTTTATTGCAATGTCATAATTTGCATTTGCAGATGCTAAAGCAGCAATAGAAACAATTCTTCCACCATCTTCTTTCATTCTTTTATCCAGTGCCTTTGCCTGAATTAAAGCAGAGTCAAAATCTTTTTGTTGAATAAATAACCATATCAACATTTCAGAAAATTCTGTTTTCTCGGGAGTGCGTTGAATTCTACGCAACAAAGCTATTCGCAAAAGATCTGTTCTTTTATTCTCAGGGTCTGTACCTATTCGTGCTTGAAGAATATTTAAAACATTCTGTTCCATCATCACATTCTCGTTCACAGCATCTAAATATTCTTCAATCATTTTTTCATAATTCCCTTTTTGATAATAGGCTTCCGCCGTTTCAAAATAAAATCCATAGGTTTGGCCCATCAATCTTTTACCTTCCAAATAAGTTTCCAATGCATAATCCGTTTCTTGCTTGTTCGTAAATGCATTTGCCAAAACAAGAATTTGATTTTGATCGGCCTTTAATAGTTTGATGGCTTTATCATATTGCAATTTTGATTTCTCGGGAGAGTTTTCTAAAGAATACACATAACCTAAATCAACGAGGAAGGAGAGATTAGTGTCTTGCTTCTTCACCATTTTCTTTGCAAGCTTTTCTGCTTCATCAAAATCTTTCAATGAAATCAAGCACTTGAAATATTGAGGGTAAGTACCAAAAGGATCTCTATCCATTAACTTTTCATAGAGCTGAGCTGCTTTTTCATATTCAGCATTGTTAAGATATTGATCAGCGAGTTGCCGATCTTGAAATCCTTGTGCGAAGGTTCCAAAAACACACAATAGCAGAAGGACTAAAAAAGTACCAACTGCTTTTGAAAATGAGTTGTATCGTATTTTATTTTTCAATTGATTTTATCGAAGCCCGTATAAGAACGCAAAGCATCAGGAATGATAACGCCGTCTGCGGTCTGATTATTTTCTAAAAGTGCAGCAACAATTCTAGGTAATGCGAGCGCGCTACCATTGAGCGTATGCGCCAACTGTGGTTTATCACTGCCTTCACGAAAACGAAATTTCATTCTGTTAGCTTGGAAAGTTTCGAAATTTGAAACCGAACTTACTTCCAACCATTTTTTCTGTGCTGCTGAATAAACTTCAAAGTCGTAAGTGAGCGCGCTGGCAAAACTCATATCGCCTCCGCATAAGCGGAGAATACGAAACGGTAATTGCAAAGCTCGTAACAAAACTTTCACATGTTCCACCATTGTATCGAGAGTAGCATAAGAATTTTCCGGATGATCCAATTGAACAATTTCCACTTTGTCAAATTGATGTAATCGATTTAATCCGCGAACATCTTTTCCATAACTTCCAGCTTCACGACGGAAGCAAGGTGTGTATGCACACATTTTAATTGGAAGCTCATCAGCTTTTACAATTACATCGCGATAAATATTTGTGACAGGAACTTCGGCAGTAGGAATTAAGTAAAAATCGTCCAAACCTACATGATACATTTGTGAATCTTTATCTGGTAATTGTCCAGTTCCATATCCACTATCACGATTGATTAGAATTGGAGGTTGAATTTCTTTATAACCAGCAACGGTAGCGTGATCAAGAAAAAAATTGATGAGAGCACGTTGAAGCCTTGCGCCTTTCCCCTTGTAAACAGGAAAACCTGCGCCGGTTAATTTTACACCCAATTCAAAATCGATGATGTCATATTTAGTAGTGAGTTCCCAATGTGGGACAGCATTCGGATGAAGATCCGGAATCGTGCCCTCTTGAAAAACCACTTCATTGTCTTCAGGAGTTTTTCCTTTTGGTACACGCTCAGATGGAATGTTTGGAAGCTTCACCAATTCGAGATTTAATTTTTCCTCGACTTGATTTAATTGTTCTTGTAGTGCATTGGAAGACTGCTTCAAGGCGGTACTTTTATTTTTCAGGTCGTCGCCTTCAGCTTTCTTTCCGCTTTTATAAAGATCTCCGACTTGTTTAGCGAGCGTGTTTTGTTGAAATAAAAGTTGATCTAATTCATTTTGGATTTTTCTTTTTGTTTCATCAATTGATAAAATATCGGCGACAATGATTTTGGCATCGAAATTTTTTACCGCTAAACGTTCAATTACAAAATCGCTTTTCTCTCGAATGGTATTAATCTGAATCATACTTCTTATTTATAATCTACAAATTTAGCAGATTTTCGGCTTATGATACGACTAAAAAAGTCAAATCTTCATTTTAAATAGTTTCTTAAAAAGTGCCCTCGATATTCTTGTAATTAACTTTGAATGAACAATCTACATTTCAATTTATGCACCTTCATTTCCGATTAGGGCAGAATTGAGAAAATCTAGAAACGGCTTCATGGTTTTTGCGCCTTTAGCAAGGGCTTTCACAAAATCTTTTTTCATAACTTCTGAATCAGAATATGGATGCCAAACGATGTAACTATTCAGTTTTAGCAAATCGATATTTTCGTGATCTTTAGGATAACCCTTCGGAGTAGTTTTCAAAGTGTATTCTTGATCGAGACCACCGAAATAATTTTCAAATTCTTTTTTGTTTAAAATTTTT
>JANLRG010000752.1:0-1199 GCA_031361545.1 Bacteroidota bacterium | reverse complement strand
TTTACCCAATCCTTTCAGATTCTTGTGTTCGCTTGGTGTCACGCCAAAAGTCCATTTAGCAATTTCAGCCGTCAAAATAGCATAATCCTTATTCTCAGAAATGCCTCTTTTTTTCCATTCATCGGTCAATTCCTTGCGAATCCCAATGGATTTTAACCGATTTTCAATCCAAACATCGTCATAACCTTTCGATCTATAAATTTCTTTTAACCTTTCAAGACCGATTTCAGGGTTTTCCGTTTCATCGAGAAACTGCTTTCCGACGCTCGCTAACCACAGTTTAAACGGTTCAGCCTTCGGTGAAGGCACGGACATAAGGATACGCAAGACCCCCTCAGTATTGGCACAGTCCGTTTTATAGTTTTTACCGTCCGCTGACAACATTTTCAGTTGGTGACAAACTGTCACCAACTGGTTATCGCGCTTTTTCAAAACCGTCCAGTAGTTTCGAGGATTCACACTATCCGTCAAAACGCCGATAACATCAACGACTGAAAAAAACCATTCGTCGTTGTACCATTCCCGCCTTACTTTCTTTTCTTGAAAAAGAATAATTTTTTGATTTTCCATAATTTCTAATTAGCCCAACAGCAAAGCATGTGAAATTTAGCCCGTAGTATTTCTGGTCGCTTTGGCAATAAAACCTTAAAACCATAAAGTAATAAAACCATAATTTTTTTCAGACCCCTCAGTAATTTGCCTAAAAATCAGGGATTTCTTTGCAAAAAAAGACAAAAACGCAGTTTAGCAAGCAAAAGACAATCATTATACAAATCCAGCACCCCTAAAACCATAAAGCAATAAAACCATAAAAGAATATTTATTGCTTTGTTTTTCGGCTTTGCATATCGGCATCAATGAGTTGTGCAATATAATCCTTCATTGAAATACCTGATTCGACGGAATAAAACTTGACCGCTTTATACATTTCCATAGGCAAGTCCATGCTCACTTTTTTAATTTCACCAGACAATTTTGGTGTCGTTTCTTTTTGTGGTGGAGAGTTGTGAATGTCTTCAACCGCGCGCTCTAAAATAGCCTGCGTACTACTCGGCGGCGCAATAATCTGTGGTTTGGCTGGAAGACCTAAGTTTGACATATCGAATTTATCTTTTTTCATGCTGCAATTGATTTTGTTAAGTTATTCTTTTCTGCAATGTCTAAAATCTCTTTTGTGAGGCTGACCATTTCATCACGGG
>JANLRG010000749.1:0-3072 GCA_031361545.1 Bacteroidota bacterium | reverse complement strand
GCAGAAGAATTTGCAATAATATGGGAAAGCCTTGAAATTGACAAAGCCAAAGCAACACATATTTTTAAATGTAAGATTCAAGATTATCAGTTAATATTTTCTGATATTCAAAACTTTCTTTCCACTTATACAGGAGTTCGTAGTATTCTTAATAATAAAAACGAACTGCAAGAACGTAAAAACAGGTTAGGATATTATCGTAGAATTGATCACGATAATTTCATATTTGATAAGTGGAAAGAGAAATTACACTATGTTTTACCCTTCGACACCAAGCCTTCATAAAACTAACCCACAAACTCACCTCTTAAAAACGGAGTTGCTCGTTCGCAGCCTTCTACTAATGATGCCTATTTAAGGGTCATGACCACATAAAATATAAAAATACTGAGGGGGTGTTTTATTATTTTATGGAAAATATAAAGGCATAAAAAAAACCGTCTCGATAAAATCGAGACGGTCAAATAATATAAACAAAATGTTTACGCAAATTCTTTATCAGTATGAAAACATACTTTTTGCATTATTGCACAATGAGTTTTTGTACTTTGCCATCTAATTTGACGAAATAAAGTCCTTTTGCAAGGCTTTGTACTTCTGCATGGTCTGTATTATAACCGTAATTCATTAATCTGCCTGACATGTCAAAAATACCATAAGATAGCACTTCACGACCAAAGAACAAAGTGCCTTTTGATATTGGATTCGGAAAAATAGGGGCTACTTGAGCCGCTTTAATTTCTTTTGTATCCGTAAATAAATTCATCAAAATAGGATTGTCCTTGAAATTAGCACCTGATAATGCGGGCGAACCTGCCACAGGGCGGAAGTTAGGAGTCGTTGAGCTCGCCATAGGGTCAACTAAAACAGTTCCAACCGTGAAAGGAACTGGATCAATTTTGTTAGCCAATATACCCGTTAGGCGCAACCAAGCATCCAATACTGTTAATTTCGCACCCGAACCTGTTGATCGAGTTACTTCTACCAATCCATTAGCGGTTGTATCACCTGCTGTTGTATAAGCAGATGTCGTATTGACTATTAAGTTGTTGGCAAAAGAAATTTGTTTTGATTTAACATCTACGGCTGTAGTAGGCGTTACCAATGCCAGAGCTGCTGGAAAATTAGTATTGCGCACAGAGCTATCTCCATCAATCATAACAAAATTGCGATAACCCATAAATATACTATTGACAATGCGCTGACTTGAATTCCTTCTGATACGTGCTCCTCTACGGAAAGCTGCTTTGGCGATTGAACTTAAATCCGCATATTTTGAACCTACGGGAACGGGTCCAATCATCGTATAATTAGAGAAAGTGGCACTTGTATAAGGTTTAACATTGGCAGTGCCTGTTGCTTCGTTATCGCTTTCAAAACCTTCGGAAGTAGAACCGCCCGATGGCAAACTATAAGTAAGGTCATAATAAGCAGAATCACGTACCCCGATTCCGAATTGACTCAAGCCACTATAACCATTGTCTGTATCAAAATCATCATCCGTTCCTTTCCAAGCAATTAAGTGAGAAGAATTGACCGTACCGCCAAACCATTCAAAAGAATCATCGCCAGAGAAAGAGACTTGAACGTGGTTCAATTCTGTTCCTGCACCCACGCCACCCAGCGTCAAACCATTGATTTCTTTATTCACTTCAAAAGCGATACCACCAAACTCAAGGCGCAAATAACGAACGATGCCTGAGTTGTCATTAGCATCAGTACCACCGAATTTTGCCAAATTAGCATCAAAAGTGACGTTATTGAAACCTTCCATTTGCACATTATTGTTAGTGGTGCCATCTAAAAGGTTGTGTGGTGCTTTACCTGCTATCAACAAACCACCCCAATCACCCCGGTCGCGCTGACCTACTGCTCTTGCAGAAGTCATAACCACAGGCTTGGCAGCAGTGCCTGTGATTTCAATTTTACCACCTCTTTCAACTACAATTGTTGCATAATTTTTAGGCGTAGAATTTAAATCAGCAAGTACCCGAATCACAGTGCCTTCAGGAATGATCAACTTACCACCACTTCTAACTGCAACAAACCCTTTCAAAAGGTAAATTTTTGTAGCATCAAGTGTAAGAGTTGTTGTTATGTCTTTTACACCCGGAACAGGTAACGTTGAAAGCATACCATTCAAAGTTGTGGTATCCGTAGGCGCGCCATATACAGCATTTTTAGGGTCGAAGTTTGTCCAATCGGTTGTCCAATCTGCAGCAGCATTAGCACTTAAAGCCCCTACATAGCCTGTTTCTTTTAGTTTAAAAGATGATTGTGCCGTAAGGCTCATAATAGTTGCAGTACTTAAAAATGCTAATAATAGAAGTAAATTCTGTTTCATCTTAAATAAATTTTGATTAATAAATTTTAAATTATCAATATTAAAAGGCAATATTAAGGAAGGCTGAGTCAATGACACCCAATCCAATGTTATCTAAATATGAAGTTTTATTGATAGATTAATTATGGTATGAAAAAATGATTTCGCTTAAAATACTGAGGGGGTGAATAGCTGTGAGTTATGAGTTATGAGTTATGAGTTTTTTTCACTCACAACTCATAACTCACAACTATTTAAAAAGTATAGCCCAAAGTCAGAGCAGCAGTAAAGCCATGATTATATTTGAATATTAAGCGGTCTTTGCCGTCGGTGCTATATTTACCATTGACATCGGCATCTTGATAAAAGAATAAATCATGATGGAGTAAGTCGCCAACGGTCAATTTTATATTCAGTTTCCCGATATTTTTACCCGCTTGTATATCCAAAACAGTGCGTGGATCTTCATAAATATCTTGGCGCGTGGCTCCAAATTTTGGATCAACGCCTACATACGCGATACGACGACCAAAACGATTCATCGCCACACTGCCAAACCAACCATTTTCAGAATTATCATATTGCAAACCGACATTCATGATATAAGGCGATTGCCCTTGCAAGGGGCGATTCTGTAATGCCTGTGAACCTGCTTCAAATGTCAAAGTTGATTTCATCAGCGACAGGTTAGAATAAAAAGTGATGCTTTTAAACAATTCAGCTGATGAGATAAAACCCAAATTTTTTCT
>JANLRG010000706.1:0-1324 GCA_031361545.1 Bacteroidota bacterium | reverse complement strand
TTTTATCAATAAAACCCCATTTTTCATTTTTCTTAACCTTTGCAAATCCTTCTTGGAAATCACAAGCATCTTCATAAATACAAGGAACAAACTCATATCCATTTTTATAAATAAAGCCAAATTTTTCATCTTTTTCTACTCTTGCTATCCCTTCTGAAAAATTTTCAGCATAATCATATTTACAGTATATTATTAGCTTACATTCACTATTAATGAAGCCATATTTTCTATTTATTTCAACTACGGCAAAACCTTCTGAAAATTCTTTAATAGAGTTATAAATATAAGGAATGATTTCCTTACCATTTTCGTCAAAAATACCACAATATTGATTTTTTTTAATCCCTAAAAGACCAGCAATCGAAGTTTTAAATGATTGTACTTCATATTGATTATATATACAAGGAATAAATTCTCTACCTTTTTTATTAATAATACCCCATTTATTACCTATGCATACTTCTGCACAGTGAGATATTGAAAAGTCATTTGCCCTATTATAAATCAAAGGTGTAACATACTCCCCATTTCTATTAATGAAGCCAATCTTTTCTAAATAAACTAATGCCAAACCATTTTTAAAAGGGCGAACACTTGAATAAATACAATCAATCACTATATTTTTTTGATAATCACAAAAACCCCACTTATCTCCCTTCCGATAAGGAATAAGTTCAGGCAAGTCGTCATTGTACAAACTCAAAAGCCTATCTGTCAAAGCAATTTGTTGTGAAACTTTATTAACAAGTTGCTGTTGCTCAAGGGGTATCAAAGCCTTTCTATCATCCATAATTGAGTATTTTTAAGCGTTTTCTAATGCATTAAGCTGTTCTTCTAAGCGGGATTTAGTATTTTCAAAATAGCTATCCCAATCTTTTAAACCTGAAACAGTCGCATACGTTTCAGATTGTTTCAAATTCTCTAAATTAGCCAAAAGCGATTGTACACGCCTTTGCAATTGAACCAAAAGGGTTTTGAGTTGCATTTTTTCAGTTATTTGTTCGGAGCGAAAACTGAAAGGTTGCCCTTGTTCCAACTGCTCTAATAGACGGCGGACGGTCGCCAAATCGTTTTGCTCGTAGGCATCACGCAAGGCTTGAAACATTTCAGCCGCTTGCGCTTGTTGCGCTTCGGCAACCTTATCGGGATGACATAGATTAGCTGCTTTTCGGAATTTTTGTTTTAGTTCCTGTTGCTCTTCGGGCGTGATATCAGCGAGTTTTTTCTTATCGGTTTTTTCATATTCGGAATTATAGTCCGAGTAATCTTTTTCGGCTTCTTCATATTCGGTTTGTTTTTCAGGGTCGTGTTTTAAATTTTTTTT
>JANLRG010000670.1:0-1585 GCA_031361545.1 Bacteroidota bacterium | reverse complement strand
TTGCCACTTATTAGAAAATCATTTGTCATCACATGATAAATTTTAGTATCATCTAATGCTAAATTATTGATTTTGAATGTTTTATCTGCCTCATTGTAGCTGATTTTATCCCATTGCAAATACCCACCTTTATCCGAATTGAGCAAGCCTGTCGTTAATACTCTTCTTAACTCCATGCCTTTTATATCGAATTCATAGAGCTTACCGCCGTAGGGCAAAATCCGCACAATATCGGCTTGGGTGACTGTACCTTTCACTTGATCATCTATCCGAACCGAACCGCTGTTGAAAAAAGTGCAATCGAGGGGCTTTTTAGCAGTAGCAGTGATTGCCTTAGCAATGATGCTACCCAAATTATTTTGCTGTTGACGAATGACCGACGAACGACCGTCCAATGTTTCTCTCAATTCGACAACCACTTCATCGGGATTGAAGCCAGCTGACCTAAAAGATTTATCTGCAATATTCGTCCATTTTTTCACAATCGCCGCTACTGAGGGGTCTTCTTGAATGATATTATCTACTTTTATTAAATTAGACTTAATGCGTAACTCTCTGGTTTTCAATGAGTAAGAACAGCGATGTACCCAAACCGTAATGGCATTAGCATCGGCTTTGGCGATAATCGTTTTACCGATTTCATGGCGCATATTATTGTGTTCATGCCCGCCCATGATAAGCGATACTGAGGGGTTCTTCTGCGCTATTTTTTTATCATCATCAACGTTAAGATGCGTCAGACCTACCGTCACATCCGATTCTTTTTTAAGTACATCCTCAATTATACTATTTGACCGTTCCAACACATCGCTGTAATGAATATAGTCCTTTTTAGTGGCATCCAAAACAACGCTGAACATGCCGATTTTAGCAGATTCGCCCGATGCACCGTCTTTGACTTCTATAATTTTGTACTCCGGAAAGTAAGTGTTTTCAGGGTCTTTGGAGCGGCTGAAAGGTTGGATATTGTCACCATTTTGATGAAAAGCGTTGCTCGAAATCCATTCAAATTGTGATTCATCAATGCGTTTTTGCAAATCCACAAAATCTAAATCGAATTCATGGTTGCCGAAACAGACATAATTAATGCCTGTGGCGTTCATTACTTCCACCATTTGCCTACCTTTAATGCCTTCACCTTCATATTTTAAAGTGCCAATCAATGAGGGATTAAGAAAATCACCCGCCATGACGGTGTAAGTGTTAGGATTTTCTTTTAAAAGCTCTTTTCTGAGAGTGGCTACGCGTGCCATACCGCCTATTTTACCACCATCGAGTGCACCTATTTCATACACATCATTCATTTGGAGAAAAATCCATTCAACTTTACCATCAGCAATGCCATATACAGAAGTAGCCTTTTTGACACTTGAACAAGCAAGATGAGAAATAATTAAAACAAGAAGAGAAAGAAGGCGCATTATTTTCATGATATGTTTCTTTATGATTTAAAAATAGTGGGTAGCGACAAATTTAAGATAAAATTTAAATATTCAATCATAAAAAAGGCTTTAGTCACTCACGTTTTCGTTGGAAAAGGTGCTTGGCTAAAGCCTTTAAATATCTTTAATCATATGTCACCGTC
>JANLRG010000664.1:0-1204 GCA_031361545.1 Bacteroidota bacterium | reverse complement strand
TTTTATCGAAAGCTTTTATACCAGATGAAAAAGAGGTTGAGTACCGCTTAGCAATCATTTCGCTACACTCTTGACAAACATCGCTGTATAATTTAAATTGATTCATATTTTGTAGATGTTAGAAAATAGATATTGGGAATTAAACAGCTAAAGCATTGATTATTGACTGTCCTGACAGGACTTTTAACTCATTAATCACTTAATTAAAAATTTTCAATACAATTTGAATCCACACTATTTTAAATTTAGTATTTTACATTTTGCGGTTTCCTATGGTTTTATAACCTTAAAAATTTCTTTCGCAACGACATGTCCTGAAATCAATGACGGCGGCACACCCGGTCCAGGCGTTGTCAATTGACCCGTGTAGTAGAGATTTTTAATTTTTTTACTTCTTAATTTAGGTTTAAGAAAGGCAGTTTGTAATAAAGTATTCGCCAATCCATAAGCATTGCCTTTAAAAGCATGGTAATCCGATTTAAAATCGCGGTGCGCGTACGAACGCTTATATATAATGTGGGGGCGAATTGCTTGCTTTGTCCATTTTTCCAATCGAGTCATTACCATATCGTAATATTTTTCACGTAGGGCTTCAGTATCTTCTAAATCAGGGGCAAGCGGTATCAAAACGAATATATTTTCACAACCTTTTGGTGCGACTGAAGGGTCTGTCTTAGACGGCATCGATACATAAAACAAAGGGTTAGTGGGCCACACAGGATTTTCATATATTTCTTTAGCATGAAGGTTAAAATCCTCATCAAAAAAGAGGTTATGGTGTTCCAAATTATTCAAACGCTTATTCACACCTAAATAAAATAATAAGCTTGAAGGTGCCATCGTCCGCTTTTCCCAATACCTCTCAGTATAATTACGAAATTCAGGGGCAATTAGGTTTTGATCAACATGATGATAATCCGCACCACCTACTACAATATCGGCTTTATAAACCGTATTGGATGTTTCTACTTGAGTAGCAAATCCATCATTCGATACATTAATTTGCTTGACTTCTTGATTCAATTTAATTTCAACCCCTTTCTCTTGTGCTAAAGCCACCATTGCTTTCACTATTTCGTGCATCCCGCCTTTAGGATACCAAGTGCCCAAAGCCATATCAGCATAGTTCATTAAGGAATACATGGCGGGGGTTTTCCAAGGGGTTGCTCCGAGAAATAATACAGGGAATTCTAATAATTGTATC
>JANLRG010000595.1:0-7248 GCA_031361545.1 Bacteroidota bacterium | reverse complement strand
CGTGATCCTGAATCCATCGTGAATGAAGCTAAGCAGATGTTCGACATGGGTTATAGAGAAGTTACTTTACTTGGACAGAACGTTGACTCTTATTTATTTTGGGGTGGCGGACCGAAAAAAGATATTGATCCGGAAGTTGTTCACCAAGCAATGAATCACTTGTTGCCAGAGGAGGAACAAAAAACATTTACCACCTTCGCCGATTTACTTGAAAAAGTTGCTGCTGTTAATCGTGAATTAAGAATTCGCTTTTCTACTAGCAACCCAAGAGATATGACTGACGCTGTATTACATATTATGGCTAAGTATGAAAACATTTGTAAGTATGTTCACCTTCCTGTTCAGTCGGGCAACTCGAGGGTTCTTGACAAAATGAATCGTGGCTATACACGAGAATTATATATGAATAGGATAGAAGCTATTCGTAGAATTTTACCTGGAGCCGGACTTTCAACAGATATTATAACCGGGTTTTGTTCTGAGACAGATGATGAACATCGAGACACATTGAGTTTGATGGAATGGTCGAAGTTTGATTATGCATATATGTTTAAATATTCTGAACGGCCTGGAACATTAGCTGCAAGAAAATATCCTGACGACATTTCTGAAGAAATCAAATCGAAACGTCTTTCTGAAATCATCGAACTACAAAGCCGACTTTCTCACGAGAGCAATAAAAAAGATATTGGAAAAAAATGTATTGTGCTAGTTGAAAATTTCTCTAAACGATCTGCAGAACATTTATCGGGTCGGAATTCTGAAAATAAAGTTGTCATTCTCCCTAAAAAAAATCATCAGCCTGGCGACTATGTAGAAGTTACAATCACTGATTGTACTCCGGCAACGTTGATTGGTCAGTAAGGAATAAGGTTTAAGGTTTAAGGTTTAAGGTTTAAGGCTCAATGTTTAAGGTTCATGGTTTAAGGTTTAAGGTTCAAGGTTTAAGGTTTAAGGTTTAAGGTTCAAGGTTAAGAATTAGGAATTAGAATTTATTAATAAGTAATAAGGAATAAGGGTGAAGTCAAAAGTAGGAGGTGAAAGTAGAAAAGTAGAAAGTGTGATCAAGGAAGTTGAAACTTGAAACTAAAAACTAGAGACTAGAAACTTGAAACTAGAAAATTGAAACTAGAAACTAGAGCCCAGAGATTAGAAAAATTAATTTATCAAATGACGATTCAAGAAATAAAAGCACGGTTTGGGATTATTGGTAATTCGCCATTGTTAGAACATGCCATCAATGTCGCAAAGCAAGTTGCTGCAACGGAAATTTCTGTATTAATCTCTGGTGAAAGTGGAGTTGGTAAGGAAGTCTTTCCGCAGATCATTCATCAATTGAGTCCGCGAAAGCATGGACCTTATATTGCAGTAAATTGTGGTGCCATCCCAGAAGGAACAATCGATTCAGAATTATTCGGTCATGAGAAGGGTTCGTTCACAGGAGCCCATGAAGCGAGGAAAGGATATTTTGAAGTGAGTAATGGTGGAACGATTTTTTTAGATGAAGTTGGAGAACTCCCTTTGAATACGCAAGTAAGATTGCTAAGAGTACTCGAAACTGGAGAGTTTATAAAAGTAGGTTCTTCGAAAGTTCAGAAGACTAATGTTCGAGTAGTAGCCGCAACAAATGTAGATCTGCTTCGTGCAATTGAAAAAGGAGAATTCAGAGAAGATCTTTATTATCGACTGAACACCGTTCCTATTCGTATTCCACCTCTAAGAGATCGAAAGGAAGACATCGCACTCATCTTTCGGAAATTTTCGCATGATTTCGCTGAGCGTTATAGAATACCCGCATTATCATTACAGCAAGATGCTTTACAACTTCTAGCTGAATACCGATGGCCTGGAAATATTCGGCAACTGAAAAATATTACCGAGCAAATGTCTATTCTAGAAAAGACTAGAGAAGTTGGCGTAGACATTTTATTAAACTACCTTCCTCCTGCTCCACTTAATAATTTACCTATTCATTTAAAAGATGTAATCGGTAATAATAAAGAGTTCAATGAAAGAGATTTACTTTATAAAGTAATTTTTGAAATGAAAAAAGAAATGAATGACTTAAAACAAATTGTCAATCATTTGATGCAACACAATAATGTCGAAAATTTATGGAAAGAAAGTCCAATCCCGGTGATGCATGACCTCGAAGAAAACTCGAACCTTGCAAATAACATCCTTCCTTCTGAGACTGCTTTTACAATTCAACCATCACAAACGCCTTCTGTAATCTCTGTTACACAATTACAAAAACACCTAGAAGCTGATGAGTCATTATCACTCACTGAAAAGGAAAAAGAATTTATCCAGAAAGCACTTCAGAAATATAAAGGCAGAAGAAAATTAGCTGCCAAAGAATTAGGAATTTCAGAACGGACGCTTTATCGAAAGATGAATGAATATGGGATACATTGAGGATTGAGGATTGAGGATTGAGAATTGAGGATTGAGGATTGAGAATTGAGAAGTAATAAATATTGCTTGGTCATTCATGACCAAAGATTCAAAAAAGTAATAAGAAATAAGTAATAAGGAATAAAGAAGCAACCAAATTGAAAAAAATAAGTTTATATATCTTACTTTCATTTGCCTTGGGCGTTGGTTCATCGTGCAAGGTTAATTATTCAATGACTGGTGCATCTATTTCTCCAGAAATAAAAACAATCAATATAAAATACTTTCCAAAAACGGCAGCTCTTGGGCCTTCATCGCTTAGTCAAACGTTTACTGAAAAACTAAAAGATAAATTTATTTCACAATCTAACTTGAGTATAGTTACTTCATCTGGCGACTTAACTTTAGAAGGGACAATAACAGGATTTACAGTAACACCTCAAGCAATTCAAACAAATGAGGTTGCTGCTCAAAACAGGTTGTCAATAATGGTGAATGTAAAATTCACTAATATTAAAAATGAAAAACAAAATTTTGAAACAACATTTACAAGATATGCCGACTACCAGAGTACGGTAAATTTAAACTCGGTAGAAGATGAGCTAGTAAGACAAATCAACGAACAATTAGTGGATGACATTTTCAATAAGGCAGTAATAAACTGGTAACTGAATTATAATGGACTATAAAAAATTTATATCGTATTTGAATGTTGGCACCACATCTGACAAAGATGCCATTGCTGATTTGCAAAACTATGTAAACGAATTTCCCTATTTTCAAACTGCTCAAGCTTTACTAGCAAAAGCGTTTCATGGTCAAGAACATATTCGATTTGATAAACAATTAAAAGTCGCCGCTGCTCATTGTGGTGACAGGAAATCATTATATGCGCTAATCAATCATCGACCTACGAATGTTTTTGTAGAGGAAAATTCGTCCTCGCCGTTTATTTCAGGAACAATTTCGTCTGCTACAATAAATGAATCAAATCCATTTAAAGAAAGTTTTGAGAGTGAAATAAAGTCAGATGAATCAATTTTCATTTCAGAATTTTCTGATGAAAAAATAATTTCATCAGAAACGATTTCAACAGAAACTTCAATCACTGGAAACTTTGATTATAAAGAAGAAGAAGAAAGCGGAACGACTTATAACAACTATCAATTCCAAACTCCATCAATTTCCAATCCTTCTGAAGCGGAATTACCAACCGAAGATAATTCGCACGAATTAATTGTAGAATCTTCTTTAAAAGAAATCACTTCAACTGACTCTATCATTGAAAAAGCAAGCTCGGCAGATTCATTATCAATCGACCCTCACGACATTATTCGTCAACGACTGAGTGAAATTTTGAATAAAGGTAAAGAAGACCTCTCAATTACTGACTCGGAAAACAAATCGACGGTTTCAATTGAAGAATCACCAAAAATAACTCCAGAATTAGAAGAGAAAAAAAATGATTTATTGATTCAGGAATTTGAAAATGAAAATGCAATAAATACAATTGCAGACGACGATTCTGAAAAAAATAATAGTGGATTTGAAACTACAATTCCTTCAATAGAAAATAAAAGCAGAGATGCTTCCCACGGCGAAAAACTGATTGATCAGATTGCGAAATCATCAAGTGAAATAGACGATGTTGGGCTGGGTGAATTAGAATATGCTTTAGAAACTACAATCATTCATTCGCTAGAGAAACTTCCTCCGATAAATGAGGAACAAAAAATACAAGAAGATAACGTAGAGAATAAAAATATCAATTCAAAAATTAATTCAAAGTTGTCGGAGTTAACTTTTTTAGATTGGCTAAGACAGAATCATGGAAGTGAATTTGGAAATGTAGAAGAAGTTCATGCATACGATTCAACAATTGAAAACACGATTGAAGAAAAATTACACAACCATCCTATAAATACGGAGAATGAAATAGCCAAAGAAGTTTCTGCTACATCGGTTTTAGCATTGGAAAAAATTCCTATTCCACCAGAGAGAGAAAAAGTGAAAAAGGAAGAATTAATTGCTAAATTCATTGCTACTGAACCGAGGATTGTGCCTGTTAAATCAGAATTTTATTCGCCATCGAGCCAAGCTAGAAAGAGCATTGTTGAAGACGAAGACCTTGTTTCTGAAACACTTGCAAAAATCTATCAGCACCAAGGCGCCTTTCTAAAAGCACGAACAGCATATCAAAAATTAATGTTGTCAAATCCAGAGAAAAAGGCTTACTTTGCGGCCCTTATAGAGGAAATAGATAATCAATATAACAATCCGGACCAACAAGATTTATAATGTATACAGCAATTACCGTTCTGATCATTCTTACTTGCGTACTTTTAATACTCGTCGTTTTAGTACAAAACCCAAAAGGTGGTGGAATATCATCGGGCATCATAGGTTCTAACCAAGTGATGGGCGTAAAAAAGACGACAGATTTTATCGAAAAACTTACTTGGGGATTAATGTTTTCTCTGATTACGCTTTGTTTATTAGCTGGAATGGCCTTACCAAATAAAGATTCAGCAGGAGTTAGTACAAAGATGCAAGAGCAAATCGATAATGCTCCAGCAGCAAAACCAAATCTTCCTGCACAGCCTAAACCCGCTCAACCAAGTGCTCAGCCGGCTCAACAGAATCCTACACCGGCAAAGTAAAAATATAGACCTCTGAAAAGAGGTTTTTTTATGTCATGCTGTCACCGTAAAATGACAACTTTCCCCTCGTATTTTGCAAAGTTGTCATACATTGAGAAAGATCTCCTGATGGCATCATTTCTGACTAAATAATTTCAACATTGAAAAAATTTAATCCATTATAAATTACCTAAAATCGTCTAACTAAAATGAGCAAAAACATGAAGTCAGTTTCTTTAAAACCATTAGCGGATCGCGTATTGGTAGAAGCAGCTGCAGCGGAAGAAAAGACTGCAGGTGGAATTATTATTCCAGATACAGCTAAAGAAAAACCACAACGCGGAAAAGTTGTAGCTGTGGGAGAAGGCAAAAAAGATGAGCCTCTTACAGTAAAAGTTGGTGACAGTGTTCTTTATGGCAAATATGCCGGGACGGAAATCACTATTGAAGGAAAAGAATATTTGATCATGCGTGAAAGCGACATCTTCGCAGTTCTTTAATTCAATTTACTTTTTAATTACTCTATTTAAACAAACTAAAAAACATAACAATGGCAAAGGATATCAATTTTAACGTTGAAGCCCGCGACCGCTTGAAAAAAGGCGTTGACGCTTTGGCAAATGCAGTGAAAGTTACACTAGGACCAAAAGGTCGTAATGTAATTATCGATAAGAAATTTGGATCACCAATCATCACTAAAGATGGTGTAACTGTTGCAAAAGAAATCGAACTAAGAGATCCAGTTGAAAACATGGGAGCTCAAATGGTAAAAGAAGTTGCTTCTAAAACTGCAGATGTTGCTGGTGATGGAACAACAACTGCAACAGTTCTTGCTCAAGCTATTGTAACAGCTGGATTGAAAAACGTAACGGCTGGTGCAAATCCGATGGACCTTAAAAGAGGAATCGACAAAGCTGTAAGTAAGGTAGTAGAAACTCTTCATAAGATGAGTAAGAAAGTTGGAGATGACTACAAGAAAATTCAACAAGTGGCTGCTATTTCTGCAAACAACGATAATGAAATCGGAAAGTTAATTGCAGATGCGATGGAGAAAGTAAAAAAAGAAGGTGTCATTACAGTTGAAGAAGCGAAGGGTACAGAGACAACGGTTGAGATTGTAGAAGGAATGCAATTTGATCGTGGTTATATCTCTCCATATTTCGTTACGAATACAGACAAGATGGAAACGATTCTTGAGCACCCACATATTTTGATCTATGATAAAAAGATCAGCAATATGAAGGAGCTTCTTCCATTGTTAGAGAAACAAGTTCAAACTGGAAATCCATTATTGATTATCAGCGAAGACATCGACGGAGAAGCATTAGCAACATTGGTTGTCAATAAAATTCGTGGATCATTAAAAGTTGCTGCAGTGAAAGCTCCAGGATTTGGAGATCGTCGCAAGGCAATGATGGAGGATATTGCTATCCTTACTGGTGGTACATTGATTAGCGAAGAGCGAGGATTCAAATTAGAGAATGCTGATATTTCCTACTTAGGTAAAGCAGAGAAAATCACAATCGATAAAGAGAACACTACAATCGTTGGCGGTGCTGGTAAAAAATCTGAAATCGTTGGACGTGTAAATCAAATCAAAGCACAGATTGAAAATACAACATCTGATTATGATAAAGAAAAACTGCAAGAGCGTTTAGCTAAACTTGCTGGTGGTGTTGCCGTACTTTATGTTGGTGCTGCTACAGAAGTGGAAATGAAAGAGAAGAAAGATCGCGTTGACGATGCACTTCACGCTACTCGTGCTGCTGTTGAAGAAGGAATTGTACCAGGTGGAGGAGTTGCTTACATCCGTACAATTACAGCTTTGGATAAAATGGTAGGAGAAAACGAAGACGAATCGACAGGAATTGCAATCGTGAAACGTGCTTTAGAAGAGCCTCTTCGTCAAATTGTATCGAATGCAGGAATGGAAGGATCTATCGTTGTGCAAAGAGTTCGTGAAGGAAAAGATGATTTCGGATACAATGCTCGTTCAGATAAATATGAGAATCTTTTTGCTGCCGGTGTAATAGATCCAACTAAAGTAACTCGCGTTGCTTTAGAGAATGCTGCATCAATTGCTGGAATGCTTCTTACTACTGAGTGTGTTCTTTCAGATACTAAAGAAGATAAAGCTGCTCCAATGATGCCTCCTGGAATGGGCGGTGGAATGGACTACTGATCAGTTTACAGTTGATAGTAGATAGTAAAT
>JANLRG010000580.1:0-1641 GCA_031361545.1 Bacteroidota bacterium | reverse complement strand
ATGCGGCTAAATTCAAATCGCTTTCTAATACCATGATTGACCGCTTGAGTCATATTCCTTTCCTTTCTGATATGGAAATGAAGGAACGCAAAAAATTATTCCAAGCCTTGCGCGGTAAACCGTAAATCATGGGTAATGGGTGTGCTTGCCTACCATAGGTTGACCACAAAAGTCAACTGTACATGAAACAAAAAGTTGAAAAGAGTTCATTGAAAGGTTATTCGGCACAAACTGAGGGGAAATTATCGATAAGACGGCAGCGTTATTTTAGCGATAGTTTCAAGAAAGAAAAAGTGCAAGACTTGATTGAGAAACGCATTAGCATTAAAGAAATTTGCGACCTTTACGAAGTAAGCCGGGCGTCGGTGTATAAATGGCTTTACCGATATTCTCCGCATTATTCACAAAAGAGCCGCCAAGTGATTGAAATGGAAAGCGAATCAAACAAGACGAAATTTTTACAAACTCGATTAGCGGAATTAGAGCGCATCATAGGACAAAAGCAGCTTGAAATAGATTTTCAAAACAAGCTCATAGAGTTGTCAAGCGCAGAATTAGGCATCGATATAAAAAAAAATTTCAGTCCCTCACTGTTGAATGGTATCGGCAAAATCGAGCCCAATGGCAGTTGAATGGTGGCACGATGCAGGACATTTATACGTTGAGCGGCGTGAGTAAGCAAGGGCATCATCAAGCCTTTAAACGCGAGCAAGCATGGCTTGAAAAAGTGCCTTCTTACATTGGTTTAATGGAAGAGATACGCGAGATACACCCTGCTATGGGCTTGCGAACGATGTATGAGATGACCCAACCAGAAGGAATCGGACGCGATGCCTTCATTGTTTTGGGTTTACAATCGGGATTTCGGCTACAAGTAGTGAGTAATCCGACTCGTACAACGTTTTCCATGCCTTCGCGGCGTTATCCCAATTTGTTGCTTCAACGGGAGTTTACAGATGTCAACCAGATTTGGACGAGTGATATTACCTACTTTCAATACAAAGAGCAGTATTATTACATCGTCTTAATCATGGACGTTTACTCGCGGCGCATCGTGGGTTGGCATTTAGCTGACAACATGAGAGCCGAAAATAACGTCAAGGCATTGCAAAAGGCTCTGATACTGAGGGGGGTAGATAATTACCACCAAACCCTCATTCATCATTCCGATAGAGGCTCTCAATATACCTCTGATGCTTATACGCAGCTGTTGAAAGATAAAGGCATTTTGATTTCTATGTGTCAACAAGTGTATGAAAATACACATATTGAACGCTTGAATAGCACTATCAAAAACCAATATCTCAAACATTACGATATATCGCACCAAGGTTTATTGAACAAATTTTTAGATAAAGCCGTTGATGCTTACAACAATTTACGCTATCATCTGTCGCTCAAAGTATCACCTGTTCAGTTTGAACATAACCTCAAAGAACTAAAAATTGAGGATAGAATTATCCTCTCTATTTTTACCGAATTAAAATAATTTGGTGGAAATACAAATTTAAATCAACTCAAACTTGAGTTGTAAATTGTTCATTTCGGTCAACCTATTTCAGGTAAGCACAATTCACCATTCATCATTCACCATTCATCATTCATCATTCATCATTTTTTAAAGAACTTCAACGCGCCCAA
>JANLRG010000578.1:0-6665 GCA_031361545.1 Bacteroidota bacterium | reverse complement strand
ATTTACTTTGGCCGTCTTTCCTTTGTCAACTACAAAGCAAGCCACGGGTGCTTTTGAGCAGGAGAACAATGAGACTAATACGATTAAAAGTGCAAGTTTTAAAATTGTTTTTTTGAACATTTGATTTATTTTTTCTCTATGTAAATATATTCTTTTTATTGGGATAGCTTCTCACTTCAACTACTTATTTGGTGTTTTTTTGAACAAGTATGAATGAATAATATATTTAGTTAATCAGCATGTAAATAAATTCTTCAATTTCTTCTTCTCTTGCTTTTGCAAAACCTCTGTCATTCCCAATCTTTATAAAACCACATTTTTCTAAAACTTTCTGAGATCCGATATTGTCAAATGCAACTCGTCCTCTTATTGGTCTCGTCTTTTCAATCGTTAAAAAGTTTTGAAGAGCTGAAGTCGCTATTCCCATTCCCCAATAGTTTCTGTCTATCCAATATGTAATTTCTGTTTCATATTCCATTTCGAATTTTGCAATACTGCCTACAATGTTTTCATCCATCCAAACTGTCTGCATATTTATAGTTGGGTCAGAGAGGTATTTAATAAATTTTTCAAAATAAGCTTCTTTGTCGGTCGGGTCTCTTGTAATAAAAGCCGCTAAGTAATTAGCCTCTTTGTCGAGTTGAAATTGAAATAAAAAATCTAGATCCGATGTTTGAGTTTGCCTAAGAGTTAGTTCCTTATTTTTCATTGGCATAATTGTGATGTTCTCCGTTTGTCATGTGTAATTAAAATAAGTATTCATAAAATTAAGTTGCTCAGCGAAGTTGATATCCTTTGATATTTTTAAAAATCTCGATGGACGATCTCTACTCTGCTAATTTTTTTCCGCAGTTTTAGAAACAGCCAAATTATTTAATTCGTTCAATGCTTCTTTAATCTTCTTTTCTTTATGACTATTTTTTTTAAGTGTGGCACTAGAGTCATTACTACTAAAATATGCGACGAGACTTTGTTTGAGATTATCATCAATCGTTTCAAACTTCTTTTTTTTAGTTTTCATCAAAAGCCAATAATAAGATTCATCACACAGCCCATATTTACCTAATTCAATTTTCTTTCCTGTATCGAGATTAAGATTTTTGAGTGTGGACTCTTTTGACATCAATTTTTTTGCATCCTCCGTATATTTTGTCAAGATGGTAGCGTAACTTACATTGAAAAATTTTTCTGTCTCGTCATTTGGAAGTTTAGGTTTGAAACTTTTTAACGGACCAATTTTAGGCAATACACCTAAGAAAGCTAAAATAAAATAAGACTGAACTTTTGGAGATTCAAATTCTGTTTTATATTTTTTCTTATCAGATTTGTAACGGTAGTTCTTCTCGGTAGCAAGAGGATTCAACTTTGTAATGTCTGCCTTTTTCATTCTCCAAGCGTCCCTTGTTAATTCGGGAAGAAAATCTTTTACTGACCATCTAAAAATAGAAATGGCTGCTGGAAGACTTCTAAATAAACTCCTCAACTCAAGGCCATAGGTTTTTTCAAAAGCACGTGCAAGCAATGTATCGCTCACCTGAAATCCAAAAAAGTCGTGATATGCATCTCCCTTATAATTTCCTTTCGCTATTTGGAGTACATCAAATCCAAATTCAACACGTTTGTGTTCTAAGTGTCCTTGCTCATACGCAACAGTGTTGCCATATTTGTTTTTTAATTTCGGAAACAAAATCGGAACAGATTTATTTGTGCCAAGAGGGTGTCCATAATTGTCAGCTTCATAATGACAGAGAACTCCGAGAGCAAATGCATACTCATTTATATTGTTTGCTCCATCAAACAGTGCATTGATGAAGTCCCCTGTTCGAACATAATGCAGCATGTTGCTAAAAGCGATTTTACCTAGAGGAAGGTATCCAAGGTCAGGAATAATTGACCCTCCATAAATAAATGCATGGGCTTTTTTTATATCTGCTTCAGTCGCCTTAGGAAATTTTTGTTTTAATAATGGCAATAATGTTTTCTCCCAGGTAGCATCAATAATTGCTTCGTGAGTTAGAACTGAAAAGGACATTGAACGAAGTGGGCTGAACAGCAGAAATAAAATAAGCAATGAAAATAACCGTATGATTCTATTTTTCATAATAACATCTGTTTATTTTTTGACTATTAACAAATTTACTTAAAAGAGGAAGAATTTCGCTCTCAATTAAGTTATAAAATGGGCACTGTTTTTTTTCTTTTATAGAATTGACTATCGACTCTTCCTTGTGATGCTCAATAATAAACCTTTCATAAAAAGTAACCTCACGTCTTACCTTCAATTACTAGTAAAATGTTTTCAACCATAGTAAGTATAATAAATATTTATTTAGGTTGTTTTATAGGAAGTATTATTTGAAATGTTGCGCCTTCATTTTCTATGGCTGAAGCAAAAATTTCTCCGTTGTGCTTTTCTATAATTTTTTTGCAAATAGATAATCCGATTCCTGTACCAGCATATTCATGATCCGAATGAAGGCGTTGGAAGATATTAAATATTTTCTGTGAATATTGTTTACTAAATCCGATGCCGTTGTCTTCTAAAATTATTTCGCAATAATTTAAATGTGGGTTGAGTGTAGGAAATTTAATTATTTCTTGTGCTGAAAGTATGCGTGAAGAAATTTTGATAATTGGCGGAATGTTCTTTTTAGAAAATTTAAGAGCATTGCCAATCAAGTTGTAAAAAAGTTGGTTCATCTGTAAAGGTATTGCATTGATGATAGGAAGTAAATCGTTTTTTATTTGAGCTTTCTTTTCCTGAAAAACCAATTCAAAATCATTAATAACATTGTTCAAGATGAGGTTTAAATCTGTTTGCTCAAATAATTCTTCCGAATTGGAAGTTTGTGCGTAGCTCAGAAGATTTTGTATAAGTGTTCTCATGCGAGCAGACGCACTATTAATTTTATCGAGGTAGTCTCTTGTTTCATTCGTCAAACCATGACTATTTTTTTGCTGTAAGATACTAGAGATCGTCATAATTTTTCTCAATGGTTCTTGTAAATCGTGACTGGCCGTATGAGTAAACTGGTTTAACTGAGAATTAGTTTGTTCAAGCGCGATGTTTTTTTCTACTAATTGATTGGTTTTAAGAATTAATTCTTCTTTGTTTTTCTTTTCAAGTGTGATGTCTCTTAGAAATGCAATAAACAATTTATTTCCTTGCTGTGTTGCCCGTGAAATGGTGAGGGATATAGGAAACTCATTTCCAGCTTTATTAAGTGCTGTTAGTTCTAATGTTTTATTTAAAACCCGTGCTTTACCTGTTTTTAAAAACCGCTCCATTCCTTCTTTATGCGCTTTACGATGTTGTGTTGGAATAATGGTATCGGATAAATGCAGTCCCAATACTTCTGCTGCTTTCCATCCAAATATTTCTTCTGTTTTAGGATTCCATAAAGTAATAATACTTCTTTCGTCAATTACAATAACTGCATCAGGAGCATTGGTAATAATCTGGTGTAAATAATCTTCTTTTTCAGCTAATGCTTCGGTTCTCTCTTTTACTTTTAATTCCAATTCTTCAGAAAACTTTTTCTGCACCTCTATTTCAGTGCTAGTTCCTATCCATCTTATTATTTTTCCCTTGTCATCTTTTTGAGCAATGCCATGACTTAAATGCCATTTGTATATTCCATCATGCCTACGAATTCGTTTTTCTATATTAAAATCTTCACCAGTCCTCAGTGAATGTTGCCATAGCTGCAAATCTCTTTTTAGATCGGCAGGATAAATAATTTTCAACATGCCATCACCTCTTAATTGCTCATAAGTTAAACCCGTGTAATCGAGAAAATATTGATTGAAGAAATTTTTCTTTCCCTCTGGAGTAGCCGTCCATATCATGTGAGGAACCGTTTCCGATAGAGTTCTAAATTTAGCTTCACTTGCTTTTATTTTTTCCTCTGCTAGTTTTTGATCGGTAATATCAATACTAATTCCTGTAAGTTTTTCGGCTTCTCCTTTTTCATTGTAATAAAATTTTCCAATAGAACGGACATAGCGGATAGAATTATCATCAGCCTTTTTTATGCGATATTCTACTTCATAAAAAGCTTTATTAATTTTTGCTTCTTCAACTTTTCCAAGCGCTCTTTCTTTATCGTCTAGTAAAATAATTTTATACCAGTCTTCATAAACCAAATCTAAGCGACGCTCATCATATCCCCACATCCTTTTATGGTGGGAACTCCATTCTAATTTTTGTGATTGTATATTTAATGACCAAGTGCCAACATTGGCAGATTCGGTCGCAAGCTGTAAATACATTAAAGCTTGCCTCAATTTATCTTTGCTCGTTTCAATTAGTTTTCGAATACTTAATTGTTCCGTAATGTCGATAAGAGTATTTACTGCTCCAGTAATTTTTCCATTGATGTCGTAAATTGGTTGCGGATAAGGCTTCATGTTTCGCCTAATTCCATTAGGACTTTCTATCACAAATTCAGAGTGAAGAATGTCTCCTGTTTTCAATGCGATTGCCAGTGCGCATTCTTCAAGAGGAAACAATGTTCCGTCGTTGTAAAAAAATTTCCATGAACTCCACCATAAATCTTTTCCAATCTCAGGAGTGCGCCCCCACAGTTCAACAGCAGCCTGATTGAATGATTGTATGTATCCCTCCGCATCGCACGTATAAACAGCTACTGGCAGTGCGTCTATAAGTTCTCTATTCTTTTTTTCACTTTCTTCAATTAATTTGCGAGCGGCTACCTGTCCGGAAACATCAATAACATGAGCGAGTATTTTTTCAGTGTTTCCTTTTTCACCTTTTATAGGCTGAAGAACTAAGTTAAGAAATAATTTTTCGAAGGCGCCTTCTCTTTTTGTTTTAAGTTCCACTGGAAGTTCATTAGCAATGAAAGATTCGCCACTTGAAAAAACATTTTTTAGAAGCTGAATATATCCTTGTTCTTCGATTTCTGGAAAATGTTCAAGTACAGTTTTCCCAATCGTAACTTTTTTGCCTATTAACTTTTCGTAAACACCATTTGCAAATTCAAAAATTTGAGTTGGTCCTTTTAAGATTGCTATGCCTGCAGGAGCATTCATAAACGAAGTGTAAAGCATTTGTCGTTCCCTCAATAAATTGGTTTCACTTTCTTGCAGTTGCTTATTTAATATGGAGTCTGTAACATCTTGTATAGAAACAAGAATCAATGGCTCAGTACTTTTTTCGGTAATGATTTCCCGCGCATTAATCAGTAGGTTTAATGAAGTCTTGAAAACGGTAAGCGTAATAGGAAAGTCTTCTATACTTTCTTTCAGCGTCCATGTTTCTTCGAGCAGTGCGCGTAGTTTGCTATCATTCCAAAGCTGTTTTTGAATTTCAAAAAACAACTTACCTATTGTTTCTTTTTCAGTAATGTTGAATTTTTTATAGAAGGACAAATTGGCACTTTTGATACGGAGGTTTTTGTCAAGCACTACAAGCGACTCTTTTATTGTTGAAACAATGGCATCGGAATAGTAGCGCGCTGCGTTCAATTGATCTTGTTTATCTATAAAATCCTGGTTGAGGATGGTCAGTTCTTCGTTCCCTGATTGCAGTTCTTCTTTTGAAGTTTCTAATTCTTCGTTCAAACTCTTCATCTCTACATTGTTGTTTTGCAATTCTTCATTTGAACATTGCATTTTTTCATTGGAAGTTTTTTTTGGCAGATCCGATTCTTCTCGCAATGTATGGCCATCTGCATAGATGTTGGTAATGCGTAAAAGATGCGCACCAATTTTTTCGGGAGCCAAAACGAAATCAACAACATCTGCATTTACTGCACTTTGTGGCATACTGTCATAGGCTGCTGATTTATCTTGCGCAATGGTAATGCCTCCATGATCTTTAATCATTTTTAAACCGACTGTGCCGTCAGTCCCGTTTCCAGACAACACAACTCCAACGGCCATGCTTTCCCACACTACTGCCAGTGAAGTAAAAAAAACATCAATCACAAAATTCGTTGTTACCGTTGCACGAGGAGTAAGCTTAAGAAAACCATCAACCGCTGTCAGAATTTTGTTGGAGGGCATTACATAAATATTGTTTGGGGAAATTTTAACCTCATCGGTAATTTCCATCACTGGAATTTTAGTAATGCGAGAAAGGATATCTGCAAGGTTGCTTTCGTGTATGGGATTCAAATGCTGAACCATCACAAAGGCCATTCCTGAATTTGCCGGTATTCCTTTGAGCAATTTCTTAAACGCATCAAACTCACCAGCAGATCCTCCAACGCCTACAACAGGAAAGTTACGTTCGGAAGTAGAAGGTTGTAATAATTTATCTTTAGGTGCAGCCATTTGTGGAAAGAAGCTTTACTATTTTGCCAATGATTACGATTGCGTTTTTGTATTTCAAATTTCATTCGTAAACCTAAAATTTCATCATGTTCCCAAACCTAGAATGCCAAGGCTAAAACGTAAATGGAAGTAGAATTTAAGCGTTAAAATACAGGTCAATTGAATTTCGGCTAAAATTAAGCTAATCAGTAATTTTTAATTTTTATGGGTATCCTACAAAGTTGTAGAACTTGAACCTTTAAACCCTTACATAGCAATCTAAAAGTTTTACATAATCTTAATATTTAGAGTTCTGAAGATTTACCTTTTCATTGTTCCAATAGCGTTGTTGATGTCGCAACTGAGTGCACCCGTAAATCATAAAT
>JANLRG010000552.1:0-1612 GCA_031361545.1 Bacteroidota bacterium | reverse complement strand
AATAAATATTTTTTCATAATTATGGGTTTTGTAAAATATCTTTCCAAATATTTAAAAATTTTAGAAAGATGCTCTGAGTAAAATGTAAAATGTGGTGCGTATCGCTCCATCAAGTCACGCAAGGCGTGATGGCGCAAAATACGCTCACAAGAGGCATGAATGAGGAGGTCAAATAAAAGACGAAACTAATTCAAATCTAAAGATTTCTATCAAAATCTCGCTTTTTTTAAATTGCTTTTGAAAAGATGTTTTAATTTCAAACTTTGAAATATCCGTACCTATAAATGCTCATTAAAGAAGAAAAAATAGCGGTGGCATCTGCTGTTTTACAAGTGAAAAAATAGAATGTCCACGTTTCTACCGATAAACCGACAATTGTATTTCTGCACGATGCTTTGGGTTCGATAGCGCAATGGCGAGATTTTCCTGAGTTGTTAGCTACTCTTTGTGGCTTGAATTGTATGGCATATGACCGACGAGGATATGGTTTGTCGAGTAGTGATGTGATGGGCGATACGGAACGGGAGTTATAAGTATTTAAGTATAAAAGTTTTTACTTACATACGTGTTTAATTAGCTAAAAAGCCGTAAAATACTGAGGGGGTACATTCCTAATAAAAAACAAAACAGAACATGGCAAAAAGAACAATAGTCGTAGATAACACAGAAATAGCAATCATTGATAATAATGAACGTGATTATATTTCGCTTACCGATATGATAAAGGCGTCGAATGGTGCGGACGAACTTATTACAAACTGGATGCGAAATAGGAACACATTAGAATTTATGCGCCTTTGGGAAGAACTCAATAATCCACTTTTTAAACCCCACGGATTCGAGGGGTTTAAAGAGGAATTTGGTTTGAACTCTTTTTGGATGTCTCCTAAAAAATGGATTGAGGCGACTGGAGCAGTGGGTATTTTTTCTAAATCGGGGCGATATGGGGGCACTTATGCCCATAGAGATATTGCTTTTGAATTCGGCACATGGATATCACCTCGTTTGAAACTCTATCTCGTAACGGAATATCAACGGCTCAAAGAAGAAGAAAGCACTCGTCTCTTAGGCGAACAACAATGGAGTTTGCGGCGAGAATTGTCAAAATTGAACTATTCCATTCATACGGAAAGTGTTAAAGAGTTTCTGATACCCAAATTACTGAGGGGTAAAAAAATTGAAGGAAGTGTTTATGCCAGTGAAGCCGATTTGCTCAATATGGCAGTTTTTGGTATGATTGCAAGAGAGTGGCAACTTCTTAACCCTAATTTAAAAGGGAATATGCGGGATCATGCCACATTAGAGCAACTTCTTATTTTAAGTAATATTGAAAATCTCAACTCTGAACTGATAAGGCAAAATCTACCGCAAGAGGAAAGATTGTTTCAGTTAAATGAAGTAGCTGTTAGGCAAATGGGAATACTGTTGAATCAAACCCAAAATAGATTGCTCATTGATAAAATAGCTCCATTTTCCGAAATTGATAAAAAATAAGAAAATATGCGGAACTGGTGGCGTTCCGCGCAACACATATCATGGCTAAAAAACTTAGTTACCTCAGCGCAACAAGCGATACCCCTCTTTTGGGCGATACCATCGGCGATATGTTCGA
>JANLRG010000506.1:0-1286 GCA_031361545.1 Bacteroidota bacterium | reverse complement strand
TTTTATGTTGAAAATTTAGGTTTTCCAACGCATCAAATGATGGTCGGTATCACCAATTGGCAACAACAAGTGCCTGTGCCTCAATGCTATACGGGAACAAATGCCTGGAGTATTCCCTTAAATCCCGTGGTTGCAGCCACGCCTACTCCTACAAAAACCAATTTTTTTAAAGGTGCAGTCGCCATAGCTGCCAATGGCATTCCCATTTTTAATGCCTTAAATAATAGGGGAGAAGACTCTTATTTGATTGGCGAATTAGACCAATATGGTGGGCATTGCGGCAAAGCTGATGATTATCATTATCACATTGCCCCCCTCAGTTTGGATAGTATTAATGCCGATATTTTACCCATTGCTTTTGCTTTAGATGGCTTTGCTGTTTATGCAGGTAAAGAGCCTAATGGCTTGATAATGAACACTTTAGATGCCAATCATGGGCATTATTTAAACGGCGTTTATCATTATCACGCCACCTTAACATATCCTTACGCCATTGGCAATATGGTCGGCGTAGTCACCAAAGATGCCACTGATCAAATCATTCCGCAAGCCCAAACAATGCCTATTCGCCCCGCCGGAAATCCTCTGACTGGTGCGACCATTACGAACAATCAACCCAATGGCACCAACGGTTTTAATTTGACTTATAAATTGAACAATCAGAATTATAACATCAATTACAGTTGGACAGCGGCAGGTGCTTACACCTTCAATTTCGTTTCACCAACGGCTACAACCACGTCAAATTATACAGGTAAAATCTGTACAATTACGTCGCCCACCGATGAATTATCAGCGCGTGATATCCTCGTTAAAATTTATCCAAACCCTACAAAAACGGGTTTTTCATTGGATTTAAATAGCCCTTTTAATGTGAATGATATCAAAAGTATTTCCATTTTTGATGTAAAAGGTAGTCTTCTTTATCAAACAAAAGAATACAAATCTTTCATCGAAATACCCAATTATACTGAGGGGGTCTATTTTGTGAAAATTCAGTTTTCTAACTCACAATTAATTAAAAAACTAATTGTGCAATAATTAATTCAATGAAAAAATTACTCATTATTGCCCAATTAGCTTTGGTTACAAGCATCGTCAACGCTCAAAGCATCACCAAATCCATGCTCAAACTGCCTGACACAGGGCAAACGGGCGACTATACAACTACATTCGGTGAAGACGCTGATTATTCTATAAACACGCCTTTTTTTATTAAAAATAATAATGGAACAGTGACGGATACCATCACAGGATTGATGTGGCAACAAGCCGATGGAGGCGAA
>JANLRG010000470.1:0-1025 GCA_031361545.1 Bacteroidota bacterium | reverse complement strand
ATTAATAATGAATTTACTGAGGGGGTATGAGTTTCAATAAATACAAAAACAAAAAATCCTTACCGATAACTTCGATAAGGATTTTTGTCTTTGTAATAAAATAAGCAGCCAAATTATTGAATCAAATTGCTAATAAAGTCTATTAAATAATAACCAATGGCATTATTTTCTACGGCTTCCGCCACTACCACCACCAAAACGATAGCCTACACCAAAACGGAAAAAGCCGTCAAGATTGAGCAAAGGAATACTGCTGACATTTACACTTGAAGAACTGGCATCAGAATATTTATTCAAGAGTTTTCTACCTATACCGGCTCCTACATCAAATACAATATTTTGTCTTGAAACCCACTTATATCCTAAAGAAAGTCCCACGCCAAAATAATTACGAGAAAAAGAATCACCAGAATTGCTGCCCTGTCCAGTATATTTACTATTCCCACCTCGCATATATATGCCTGCGTAGAATTTATCAATACCTTTGTCGGGGTTAAAATAGTATTTACCATTCACGCCATATCCTAATCCATTGGATTTAAAACCATCTCCATCAACGGTTAATTTTAGAAAACTGACACCAATAAAAGGCTCAATACCAATATTATCAGCGACACCAAACTCTGCTGATAAATCGGGACTTGAAAAAAGAAGACCTAATGGGTTAATTTTCAATTCGGTTTGAGCTTGTATTTTAAAAGTAAAAGCACAAACCAGAATAAGTACAATAAATTTTTTCATTTTGAATTGTTTAAACAGGTTTAAAAATAATTACCGAGCCATTAAATCTAATGTATAAATAATGATTCGGTAGGTTTTAGAAGTAATTTGGCTGCCTCATTCTTAACGATAGAAGTAATAAGAATGTTGGCATTAATTAAAGAATTTTATTAAAAAGTTGAAATGGTTAAATAGTTGAAGGTTGTGAGCAGTAATTTTATGTTTGTGCATTTAGCATTTATCATTTCAATAAAACCCTATGTTTTTTTTATAAAATACCCTATTATTGCGCTTCTCTAATAAAT
>JANLRG010000438.1:0-1363 GCA_031361545.1 Bacteroidota bacterium | reverse complement strand
GGCTGGCCTTTGCCGTGGCGGCGCACCTCGAGCCAGAGATTCTGATCGTCGACGAAGTGCTCGCTGTTGGCGATGCGGAGTTTCAGAAGAAGTGTTTAGGAAAAATGGATGAAGTGAGTAAGAGTGGGCGGACGGTTTTCTTTGTGAGCCATAATTTGGGTGCAGTACAAAGTCTCTGTTCACGATTAATTTTGTTGCAAGATGGCCATTTAATCGAAGATGGTTTAACGTCAAAGGTATTAACCACTTACACAAACCTAACTCGTTCTGTTGAACAAAAGTCATTGGACAATTTTACGTTTTCAGGTAATATGAACACGAAAATTCAGTTTAAAAAAATTCTTATTAATAATGCCAATCCATTAGAAACAATAGTCGTTGTGCAGCCCTCATCAAAGTTAACAATTGAGCTTTTTTCATTAATAAAACCACTCATTCAGCCTTTTAAGGTGACACTTTGCCTTTTTGTCAATGGAATTAGGCTCATATCATTGCACGACTGTCGTTACCCGACATCTTACTCTGATGGTAATATTCTATCATCGTATGAACTACCTAAAAATTTGTTGCGCCCTGGTATGTATAGTATTGCTCTTGGTGCTCATGAAGAAGGTTTTCAAGCTGATTGGATATGGGCAACAGATGTTTGCTTTTTTGAAGTTTTAGAAGAATGGAATGACATTTTAGATCCGATAAACATTGGTTTAGTAAATATTGATGCAATAACTAAAAGAATAATCTTCCAATGATACCCAAAATAATCCATTATTGCTGGTTTGGCGGAAATTCAATACCAGAAGAATTTAGAAAATACGTGGATGGTTGGAAACGATTGATGCCCGATTATCAATTTATAGAATGGAATGAATCCAACAGCCCTATGCATCTAAATTATTTAAAACAAGCACAATCTCATGAAAAATGGGCAAACATGTCGAATTTCATGAGACTTTATGCACTTTGGGAATATGGCGGTATTTATCTTGACACGGATGTAGAAGTACTGAAAACCTTTGATGAGTGGCGCAATACGGATGAAGGTATTTTAGGTTTTGAATCTTTTGATGAAAAAACCAATCAATATGTCGTTAATAATGCAGTTATGCTTTTTCCATCTCAACATTCCTTTATTCGGAAATGTTTGGCATACATACAAAGTAACTTCAACGGTCAAGAAGCGGCTGACCTTAGTTCACCAAAAATGACTACTACATTGTTAAAACAATGCGGTTTGACAACTTGCGAAGACCAAGTAATTGACAACGTGCGGTTGCTACCTGTTTCTTATTTTTATCCTTATCGTTATGATGAGAACTTCTCACCTAATTGCATAAAGGATGAAACGATAACCATACATCATTGG
>JANLRG010000412.1:0-12816 GCA_031361545.1 Bacteroidota bacterium | reverse complement strand
TTGCGGGATTTTTTTTTGAGTTTATTCTTCTTTTTTCTTTCTCGAACCGCCGGATTTTGCTGGTGGTGGTGGTGGAGTATTAGCCTTGACGACATTAATCTTTAGGGTACTGGTTTCTTTTTCTAAGTTTACTTCAAGAATGTCCCCTTCACCTAATTCAGCTTTTATTATTTCCTCAGCGAGAGGATCTTCAAGATACTTCTGTATCGCTCTCTTTAAAGGACGAGCGCCATAATTCGCATCATATCCGTGATCTGCGATAAAATCTTTCGCCTCAGTTGATAATTGAATTTTAAATCCAAGTTCAGCAACTCGCTTATACAAATGGGATAATTCAACATCAATAATTTTATGAATATGTTCTAGTTCTAATGCATTAAACATAATTACATCATCAATTCGGTTCAAAAATTCTGGAGCAAATGCTTTCTTCAAAGCACTTTCTATAACTCCTCTAGTATGATCATCAGCCCCGGCCATCTTTGAAGTTGTAGAGAATCCAACTCCTTGTCCAAAGTCTTTTAATTGACGTGAACCTATATTTGAAGTCATGATCATGATTGTATTTTTGAAATCTACTTTTCTTCCTAAACTGTCAGTTAACATTCCTTCATCAAGAACTTGCAAAAGCAAATTGAATACATCTGGATGGGCTTTCTCAATTTCATCTAGTAAAACTACAGTGTAGGGTTTCCGACGAACTTTCTCAGTTAATTGTCCACCTTCTTCATATCCAACATATCCGGGAGGCGCTCCAATTAAACGGGAGATGGCAAATTTTTCCATGTACTCACTCATATCAATTCTAACTAACGCATCATCCGAATCAAATAAATATCTGGCAATTACTTTAGCTAATTCTGTCTTTCCGACACCTGTTGGGCCTAAGAAAATAAAGGTTCCTATTGGTTTGTTAGGGTCTTTTAATCCTGCACGGTTACGTTGAATTGCTTTTACAACTTTTGCAATAGCGTCATCTTGCCCAATTACTTTGCCTCTCAATTCATCTGCCATCTTGACTAATCGATGGCTCTCAGTTTGGGCAACACGTGTTACAGGAATACCTGTCATCATTGCAACCACTTCTGCAACGTCTGTATCATTTACAGTATATCTATGATTTTTTGTTTCCTCTTCCCATTGACGTTTTGCAACATCAAGTTGTTCTATCAATTGTTTTTCCGAGTCACGTAATTTTGCTGCTTCTTCATATTTTTGTGAGCGAACAACTTTATTTTTTTCATTTTTAATGTCAGCAACTTTGCCTTCAAGTTCTAAAATATTTTTTGGGACATGAATATTTGTTATGTGAACTCTTGAACCAGCCTCATCTAAAGCATCAATTGCTTTGTCAGGTAGAAAACGATCAGTAATGTAGCGGGAAGTTAGAGTCACACACGCCTTGATAGCTTCAGGTGTATAGTTTACATTGTGATGTTCTTCATATCTATCTTTAATATTGTTGAGGATTTCTAATGACTCATCAATTGAAGCTGGTTCAATTAGAACTCTTTGGAACCGACGATCTAAAGCCCCATCTTTCTCAATATATTGACGATATTCATCTAAAGTTGTCGCACCAATACATTGAATTTCTCCTCTTGCTAAAGCAGGCTTGAACATATTTGAAGCATCTAAGCTTCCTGAAGCTCCACCAGCACCAATAATAGTGTGAATTTCATCAATGAATAAAATAACATCAGGAGATTTTTCGAGCTCATTCATAACTGCTTTCATTCGCTCCTCAAATTGACCACGGTATTTAGTGCCAGCAACTAAAGATGCTAAATCTAAAGTAACAATTCGTTTGTTGAATAGGACGCGAGAAACTTTCCTCTGCACTATTCTTAAGGCTAGACCTTCTGCAATAGCAGATTTTCCTACCCCTGGTTCACCAATTAAAATTGGATTGTTTTTTTTGCGACGAGAAAGTATTTGTGAAACTCGTTCAATTTCTTTTTCACGACCCACGATAGGGTCAAGTCGACCTTCTTCGGCGGCTTTTGTAAGGTCACGGCCAAAATTATCAAGAACTGGTGTTTTTGATTTAGAGTCTGTTCCCTTTTTACTCGTCATTCCTGGAGAGCCTTCATCATCCTTTGCATACGGATCATCATCCGATGGGTTGGAAGGAGACTCAGAACGAAAATTCGATTTGATAACATCTAATTCTTCTTTCACGATTTCGTAGTTTATTCCGTACTGGTTTAAAATTTGAGTTGCGATGTTGTCCTCATCTTTCAAAATTGAAAGCAAAAGATGCTCGGTACCAATCACATCGCTTTTGAAAACTTTCGCTTCCAAATAAGTTATTTTTAAAGCTTTCTCTGCTTGCTTAGTCAGTGGAATATTGCTGAGATTGCTAATAGTTGCAGAACTTCCTTTCACCGAATTTTCAACTGACTTTCGCAGTTCAGTTAGATTAATTCCTAGTGATTTAAGAATCTTGATGGCCATTCCTTCGCCTTCTCTGATTAATCCTAATAATAAATGTTCAGTTCCTATATAGTCATGTCCCAAGCGCAAGGCTTCTTCGCGACTAAAGGTGATCACGTCTTTTACGCGGGGAGAGAATTTTGCTTCCATACTTCAGTTATTTACAGGTGTAACGATTGACTCTAATGTAAAGTTCGCAATTGAATTTGTAAGATATGAACAATTTTTGCGAATCAAATTAATCTTATGCAATTAACGTGCAAAAGAGGACAACATGTCAGAAGGACAGTGCAACTTTTCAACAAAAATCTGTTTGTTAGAATTTCGGGTGTTTCAGGTATTTTTTGTAAATTCGGGCCACCATAATAAGAGTACGATTTGGTAGTGTTTTTATTGCTAATCAAATAAGGGAACTTGATTAGTAAATTAATTTTCAGTTCGTTTTCAATGTTCAATTTCATGAATATTAAAAGTTAACTTTTATTACTCAATAAACGATTAATATAACTAAGTAGTTTTATCAAAATAGAAATATGGCAGACGGAGAGAAAATTATTCCGATTAATATTGAAGAAGAAATGAAAACAGCTTACATCGATTATTCGATGTCTGTTATTGTTTCAAGAGCGTTACCTGATGTAAGGGATGGATTAAAACCTGTTCATAGAAGAGTGCTTTATGGAATGCTCGATTTAGGTGTTGCAAGTAATAAGCCTTACAAAAAGTCAGCTCGGATTGTTGGTGAGGTATTAGGAAAGTATCATCCCCATGGTGATAGCTCTGTTTACGATGCCATGGTTCGTATGGCACAAGATTGGAGTTTGAGATATCCTCTTGTCGATGGTCAAGGAAACTATGGATCGATGGATGGTGATAGTCCTGCAGCGATGCGTTATACCGAGGCTCGACTTAGAAAAATAGCCGAAGAAATGTTATCGGATATAGATAAAGGTACTGTTGATTTCACACTAAACTTTGATGATAGTTTGGAGGAACCAACTGTTCTTCCTGCACGGGTTCCTAATCTTTTAATTAATGGTGCATCTGGAATTGCTGTTGGTATGGCAACAAATATGGCTCCACATAATTTAACAGAAGTGATTGATGGAACCATTGCATATATTGAGAATAAAGAAATCACAATAGATGAATTAATAAAGTTTGTGAAGGCCCCTGATTTTCCAACAGCAGGTATTATCTATGGATACAGTGGAGTGAAGGAAGCACTTCATACTGGAAGAGGGAAAATTGTTTTAAGAGGAAGAGCAACTATTGAAACCGCCGCTAATGGAAAAGAAAGAATTGTTGTGACTGAAGTTCCCTTCCAAGTAAACAAGGCGGAAATGATTCGCAGAACAGCGGACCTTATCAATGAGAAAAAAATCGAAGGCATCACAGCTTTACGTGACGAATCTGATAGAGATGGTATTCGTGTTGTTTATGAATTGCATCGCGATGCAATTTCAAATGTGGTTTTGAATAACCTCTATAAATATACAGCACTCCAATCTTCTTTCAGTGTTAATAATGTTGCCTTAGTTCATGGCCGACCAATGTTGTTAAATCTAAAAGATCTCATTGTTCATTTTGTAAATCATAGACATGAAGTTGTTATCCGTCGAACTAAATATGAACTATCCGAAGCTGAAAAACGTGCACATATACTTGAAGGTCTTTTAATAGCCCTAGATCATCTTGATCAAGTCATATCCTTAATTCGCGCTTCTCAAACTCCAGCAATTGCTCAAGAAGGATTAATGTCAAACTTCAATCTTTCAGAAATTCAATCAAAAGCAATTCTTGAAATGCGTCTGCAAAGATTAACTGGCCTTGAAAGAGACAAAATCAAAGATGAATACAACGAACTAATGAAACTGATTGAATATTTGCGAAGTATTCTTGCTAGTGAAGAAATGCGAATGGAAATCATCAAAGGTGAGTTGAAAGAAATAAAAGACAAATATGGTGATGAACGTCGTACTGAAATTGTAATGTCCGGAGATGATATTTCAATGGAAGATATGATCGCTGATGAAGATGTTGTAATTACAATTTCTCATTTAGGTTACATTAAGCGGACAGCCCTCACGGAGTTTCGAACTCAAGGAAGAGGTGGTCGAGGTGCTAAAGGTAGTGCTACTCGAGAGGAGGATTTTGTGGAACATATTTATGTTGCATCGACTCATAACTACATGTTATTTTTTACTGAGAAAGGAAAATGCTATTGGTTGAAAGTGTATAGTATTCCTGAAGGTAATAAAACATCAAAAGGTAGAGCTATTCAAAACTTAATTAGTTTAAGCCCAAATGATAAAGTAAAAGCTTTCATTAATATTAAAGACTTATCCAATGAAGAGTACATCAACAATAATTTCATTGTTATGTGTACAAAAAATGGAACCATTAAAAAAACATCTGTAGAAGCGTATTCAAGACCTCGCCTAAACGGAATTAATGCAATTAATATTGATGAAAATGACAGTCTATTAGAAGCACGTTTGACAAACGGTACAAATGAATTGATGCTTGCTACTAAAAAAGGTAAGCTTGTAAGATTCAATGAAGAAAAAGTAAGACCAATGGGCAGAAATTCAACTGGTGTACGAGGAGTTACACTCGATGGTCAAGATGATTTTGTGATTGGAATGGTTTGTGTCACTGACCCACTAAAGGATACATTAATGGTGGTTTCTGAAAAAGGGTACGGTAAGAGGTCTGATGTTGAAGAGTATCGAGTAACAAACAGAGGCGGAAAAGGAGTTAAGACCATTAATATAACTGAAAAGACAGGTAATTTAATTGCCATTAAAGTGGTTGATGACAATGATGATTTAATGATAATAAATAAGTCAGGAGTTACCATCAGAATGTCAATTGAGGAGCTTAGGATTATGGGACGAGCTACGCAGGGAGTTCGTCTAATCCGATTAGATGATGATGATGAAATTGCCTCTGTTGCTAAAGTAGAAATTGATGAAGAAGAGAAAAAGAAATTGTTAGCATCAGGGACTATTGAAGAAAATGATATACCGCCCAATCAAGATAACCAAGCAGATCCATCAGAAGAAAATCCATTAGAAGACTAATCCTTACTTAACATAATAAATTGCAATTGCGAAATGAAAAAAGTAATTATAACCGTCATAACTATTTGTATTTCTATAAGTAATGGCTTTTCACAGAAAGCAAAAGTTCAAACAGCATGGAATTTTTATAAAGATCCATATAACCAATATGATAAAGCTAAAGAAGCAATAGACGAAGCGGTTACCAATGAGCAGACAACTATGATGGCTAAAACATGGTATTATAGGGGATTAATTTATGCAGCACTTCATGGAAGTGAAAAGTATAAAAACCTTTGTGATAATTGTCTTTGGATAGCCTATGAATCATTTTCCAAGGCCAATCAATTGGATCCAAAAAATGAATGGTCTGAAGAAATTACTTCGCTTCGAATTCCTTTAATTGTGAAAAGTATTTTCGATGAAGGGGTTAAAAACTATCAATCCAAAGAGTATAAAGGAGCCTTAACTAATTTTGAGAAAGTACTTTTAATGGCACCCACGGATACGGCTGTTTTGTTAAACACAGCATATTCTGCCGAGCGTGCTGGCGAAACAGACAAGGCCGTCAAGTTATATGAGCAATTAATTTCTTTCAAATACCAAGACGTAAATGTTTATTCATCTTTATCTGAAATCTACAAGTCAAGAAAAGAAATGGACAAAGCTTTGGGAACGATTCAATCTGGACGAAAACTTTTTCCTGATAATTTGGCTTTGCTACTTTCTGAAATCAATATCTTTTTAGCGGAAGGTCGAAGTAAGGATGCTGTAGGTTCAATGGATGCTGCAATTGCGAAAGATCCTACCAATACTAGTCTCTATTTAGCTTTGGGATCTACTTATGATAATATGGCACATCCAACTGAGGCAGCAGCTAAAATCGCACTTAAGCCAGAACAAGTTATTGATTATACATCAAAAGCCGAAGCTGCTTATAAAGGTGGTCTGAAAGTAAACGCTAACGACTTTAATTTGAATTACTATTTAGGTGCAATGTATTTTAATCAGGCTGTGGTGCTCATTGATGATGCTAATAAAATGAAGTCAAATGCGGATTATGAAAAGGCAAAGTTGAAATTTGTCGATAAGTTCAAACAAGCTGAACCATATTTTGAGAAAGCTCTGGAAGTTAATCCCAATAAGTCGGCAGAAGATAGGGAAACGTACAAATCGACCTTGGTAAGTTTGAAACAACTTTATTTACAGACCGAAGAAAAAGAGAAGTTCACTAAAGTTGACAATTTATACAAAGGCCTATAAAGTTAAAAGCCTCTCCAACTGAGAGGCTTTTTTTTAGAGTGGAGTAGGAAATTTTTATGTGATCATGAAACATTGGTATGACCATTTTCTTATTTCATGAGTTGTCAGAATAATCAGGGGGTTACAAATCTACGAGGAATCAACTCTAACAATCCTTTCAAATAGGGTGATATCCGCACATTGTTACTTAACATAATATTAATTATAGGACAATTGATCTTTTAATTTATGCCGTTTTGAGTTGTCTGTAATTAGAAATTATCGTTAAGAAGCCGCCATCACACCTATGTGGTTTTTTGTTTTTGGTTGTGGGTCAAACTTTGAGACTTTGCTCCTTTCAAAGTTTATGTTTTATTCGAAAAGTGAACGGATTTGGACCAAATCCTTGAAAATGAGTAAATTTTGATGTTGTTTTATTTACCACTTAATTTCTTCTTTTGGCCAAGCAAAAACTACGTCTTAGCCAAATATGGTTCATAACCAAGCTGATGTACCCTATTTTTGTCCTTGATAGAAAGATATCTCATGATCAACCGCACGCACTTAACTCAAAATAGCAAAAATGAAAACGAACTGTTGTCATTCGAAAAAAGTGCTGCTAGAAAGCAATTACCTTTTGTGCAGGAATACAGATTGCGAAAATTTTATGAGGCCGACTACAATATCTAAGTCGAACCACAAATGGAATAATATCTTTATTCTGTTTTTTTCTTTCTTCTTCTTCATAATTACTTTCAATGACTTCTCTATAAGCGGTCCCTCAAGCACTAATTTGCTTCAGAAGACTTTTAAAGCAGATGTCAAACCATTGAATAAGGAAAATGTTCGGCAAGAATTAGATTCAAACCATATCATTTGTCCTGAACAAGTTTTTGCTCAGATCATGATTGAATCTGGACATCTGAATTCTTACCTTTCGTTGAAGACCAATAATTTATTTGGAATGCGATATCCATTTAAAAGAAAAACTTCAGCTGTTGGTCTATTTCTCCCCGAATCAAATTTGATCATCCGCGGAACTCAAAAAGAATTGAAAAAATACAAATCTAAAAATCATTATGCTGTATATGACAACTGGCAGGATTGTATCAAGGATTATAAATTTTGGCAAGATCAATCTTTTAAGCTAACAGAAAAATATCTGACTTTTCTTGGGACTTATTATGCCGAAGACAGCTTGTACGTTGAAAAAATCAAAAAAATTACAAAATAATTATTGGTTCAAAAAAAGTGCGGTAAGATTGTATCCGCACTTTTTTCAGAATGTTTTGATCATCCCCATTTCAATACACTAAATATCCATGTTAGTGTAATAATTAACCATAAGAAAGCAAATACGGCAGCTCCGCCTTTTCCTACGTATGTGGACCAAAGTCCCTTTTTATCTTGCGAACTTGATTGATGATTGTTTGACATGATTGATTGTCTATAAATTTATTTTGCAAATATCAGAAATAAGAAACAATTTTCCCACAGAATTTCAGGTAATTTTTGACTTTTTTAAACACTATCCTGCTAGGTTAATTAGTGTATTCAAATAATTTTCTAGATAATCGTCTATCTGTTTTCTTCGATACTGCATTATGAATCTTGGATGTGGCAAAGGAATAATTTCTTCGAAAAACTTATATTTTTTATTTAATTCGTTTAAAAATTTGAAGTTAGATCCTTCACCCAAACAGATGACTTTCTTAATTTGTAAACCAATTTTTATTTGCTTAGTCAAGCATTGAAAAACAAATTCAACAATATTTTGCTTCAATTTTTTATCATCATAATAATTTAAATTTTTTCCGTTAGAAGTAAATCCGATTGGACAAACGGAACTAATGAAAAATTTAGAGTAAAATATTTTAGGTCCACCGAAATTATCAATAACCTGATAAACAAAATCACTTGAGAGTTCATTCCTTTTGATGAATGTGTTTTTTATTCCCAAACTATTTTCAAGTTTAATCGGGTCAGTAAAATTTACTCCGGTTACTCCTGCGCCAAATCTGCCTGGATTAATTCCAAGAATGGCGGTACGTGAATTATTATCGTTAAAATATTTATCATAAAAAACTTGATTAACACTTTTCACCTCTTCACTTTCGAATGGTAATAAGCAATCTATTTTAGCTGGAATTGAAAAATTTGGTTGTAAACTTTTTAAAAAATCAAAGGCACGGTTTCCAAATGTTGTCATTTTAACCAGTTCATATTTTTTTTCAAAACACTCATTGTATATTCTTCTTGGCTGCCAGAATTTGGCTGGTAGTCATATTCCCAACATGCAGTCGAAGGTAAACTCATTAAAATACTTTCTGTTCTTCCATCTGTTTTTAAACCAAAACTTGTTCCTCTGTCATAAACTAAATTAAACTCTACATATCGACCTCGCCTTAACATCTGCCATTTTTTTTCGGTCTCAGAAAAAGTTCGATCCTCATTTCGTTTAACTAACTCAGTATATGTTGGGAGAAAAGTTAAGCCAACGTCTTTAACAAATGACCATCGATCATCCAAAGAAAAATTTTCGTTGTCCCGCAATTGATCGAAAAAGATTCCTCCGATTCCTCTTGTCTCATTTCTATGTTTAATGTAAAAATAATTATCTGCCCACTCTTTAAATTCAGGATAAAGTGTTAAGTGATGTTTGTCACAAGTTTCTTTTAACTGTGAATGAAAAAAATGAGAATCTTTTTGGTTAACATAATGTGGAGTTAAATCAATTCCACCACCAAACCAATGGACACCTTCACTCATTTCAAAGTACCGAACATTCATGTGAATGATTGGTACATAAGGGTTATTGGGATGAATAACAATACTTATACCTGTAGCATAGAATTGGGCTCCTGATTCTACATTCAATTGTTTAACCAAAAACGCCGGTGCACTTCCATAAACGGCAGAGTAATTCACTCCACCTTTTTCAAACAATCTTCCATTCTGCAATATTCGGGTTTTCCCTCCTCCTCCACCTTCCCGCTCCCAATTGTCTTCTTTAAATTTACTATTAGAATCAAGTTTTTCCAGACCATCACAAATTTCATTTTGTAAATTCATGAACCACCTTGAAATTTCTTCCTTTGATACTGCCATTATTTCTTTTTAGTTTTCTTGAACAAATCAATTTCTGAATCTTTGGTAGGTTGAAAAACATGTATGACTTTATTTTCTTTTGCATCCACATCGATGTCATATTCAGAATAAATACCATCGACTTCTATGAACTTGTCATAATTAATAAATCTTTTTCCAAATTTTAACAGATTCTTTCCAACAAAATAAAGAGCGTCATATCCTTGATAGGCTAATTCGTTAGGCTCACTATTGAATTTATCACGGTAAAGTTTCCTAAATTTTTCAACTAATTCATTGGAGTAATTAATAAATCCAGAACTAAAAATTTGAACATTACAATTATCAAGTAATTTCTGATCTATTGTTTCAAAATATTGCCAAGTTGGTAAACCCGCAACTGTAATGTTTTTTTCCTCTGCAACTGTTTTTATTTCAGACAGAATAGTTGTAATAATATCTTCGTTTGAAGATGATAGAAAAATAACATTCTTTTTTGTTGTACTTAAACTATCAATTATTGCCTTAACTCCACCTTTGTTATAATCAATAATAATACTTTTTCCTCCGCCAGAATTTTTCCAACCATTTCTGAAGTATTGTGACCTTTCATTTTCTTTCGGTTGAATCGATTTAATTGTTGTAGCGACAGAATTTGGAAAATATCGTGCTGAAAATCGACCCATCTCTTCACATTGAGTTAAAGAACTAGGAAATATACAAAAGGTGTTTTGGGAGTCCTTAATATAATCTGTAGTATTTATTCCAGCGCTAAGTAATTTAATTTTCTTTTTGTCGGAATACCTAGCTAAGAATTTGAGAAGCATTCCAGATTCATTTGTAATAATGATATCTGGAGATAAATTTTTTATTTTGGAAAGTGTTCTTGAAGTATCTTGTTCGGAATCCAAAATGTCAATGTGAATTTTTAGTCCTTCACTGTTTAATCTATCTGCACTTTGAAGGGCTCCTTCGACAAATGCTAAATTGTTTGAAATGTCTTTGTCGATCGGTTCATCAACAAAAGAAGAGTCCTGACCTGAGTTATAGGAATAATATAATTTGGGCAAATTCAAGGTAGTGACAATTGTAACTTTATAAAAATTCTTTTCAGGATGTTTATCTATTTCTTCTACCTCATTTTTGGCAGGAGTGATTTCGTTCTTCAGCCAGGAATAAGCCGGTATCCAAATCTTGGATCGGTTTTTTAATCCTTGTTCGGAAATATCTTTATTAAAATCTAATATTTCTTGCTGAGGAATTTTAAATTTTTGTGCAATGCTGAAAAGCGTTTCACCTTTGGTGACTTTGTAAACAAAAAACTTTCTAGAATTAATAAATCTAATTTCAGAAGTATCTTTTTTTAACAATTGTATTTGGCCATGCGCCTGTTGGGCTATCATTAAAACGAGAGTCCACATAAAACAATTGACTAAAATAATTTGTTGCTTTGAAAATTTCATCATTCCCATTCTATTGTTGCAGGAGGTTTAGAGCTGATATCATAAACGACTCTATTGATTCCTTTTACTTTGTTAATTATTTCATTCGATATTTTAGCTAAAAATTCATAAGGCAAATGACACCAATCGGCTGTCATGCCGTCTACAGATTGAACCGCTCTCAGACAAATTGCGTTTTCATAAGTTCTTTCATCACCCATGACTCCAACCGATTGCACGGGAAGTAAAATGACCCCTGCTTGCCACACAGAATCATAAAGTCCACTCGATACTAATCCCGACATGAATATTTCATCTGCTTGTTGAACAATATTAACCTTTTCTATCGTTACTTCGCCTAAAATTCTAATGGCAAGTCCCGGTCCAGGAAAAGGATGCCTTTTTAATATTTTGTGATCAATTTTTAATTCATTCCCAACTTTTCTAACCTCATCTTTAAATAAAGTATTGAGGGGCTCAACGATTTTCATTCTCATTCGCTCCGGTAATCCTCCAACATTGTGATGGCTTTTGATTGTTGCACTTGGCCCATTGACACTTGTGCTCTCTATAACATCAGGATAAATTGTTCCTTGAGCCAACCATTTAACATTTTTAATTCTTTGCGCTTCTGTATCAAAAACGTCAATGAAGGTTTTACCAATTGCTTTACGTTTTTCTTCAGGATCAAATAAACCTTTTAAGGATGAGTAAAATTTCTCCTTAGCATCTATTCCAGTAATATTTAATCCTAAGTCTTTATAGGATAATAAAACATTTTCAAACTCATCTTTCCGCAATAGACCATTATCAACAAAAATGCAGTGAAGGTTTTTACCAATTGCTTTATGCAAAAGAACTGCAGCAACTGAACTATCTACTCCTCCAGATAAACCTAAAACGACTACATCATTTTCTAATTTCTTTTTTAAACCGTCAATAGTTTCCTGAACAAATGAGGACGGTGTCCAATCTTGTTTGCAATTGCAAATGTCAACAATGAAATTTTCGAGTATTTTTTTTCCTTCTTCCGTGTGTGTCACTTCGGGATGAAATTGTATTCCGTATGTTAATTCTCCTTTTATTTTAAATCCAACAACTGGAACATGATCGGTGTGTGCTATAATTTCAAAATTGGAGGGAACGTTGATAATTGAATCACCATGCGACATCCAAACGACAGATTTCTCGCTTATATTTTTAAAGAGTTTTTCACCTATGTCGGCAACCAGATGTGCTCTACCATATTCTCTTATTTTAGAAGGTAGAACTTCTCCCAGATTTTGATGGGAGATTAACTGAGCACCATAACAAATACCTAAGACAGGAATTTCTCCTCTAAATGACATATCCAAATTCGGATGATTGTTTTCTCTAACTGAAGAAGGACTTCCAGACAAAATTATTCCCTTGACATTTGATGTTATCGTTGGAAAATTATGATATGGATGAATTTCACAGTAAACGTTTAGTTCACGAATTCTGCGAGCAATAAGCTGTGTGTATTGAGATCCAAAATCAGCAATGAGAATTTTCTGATGCAT
>JANLRG010000394.1:0-2355 GCA_031361545.1 Bacteroidota bacterium | reverse complement strand
CTTTATTGCCCCGTATTTCAGCGTTTTTATCAAATACATAAAAAGCAAAAGGTGCTAATTCACGAAACTCAGGACGATTGACAGAAGCAAAATAATCTGCCCGAATATTTATTTTATCAGACAATGAATAGGTAGCATTGATAGAAGGCAACCAAGCACCCTCCTTGATATTGGCAGTATTGGTATTTTCTTTTTGATTATTAACAGCCAAATTAATATCCTCATAACGCACGCCATAAACAGCTCTTAATTTTTCAGAAAATTTTTGATCAGCCATCAAATAAACTGCATTTAAAGCAGATTTGCCTTCGTAATATGCCAAATCATTAGATGTTTTTTCAACAAGGAATAACCTATCTGCACTGATACTTTTAGCACCCAAATCTTGAGCAGGATTGAATGTCAATTCTGGGGGTGTACCACCGTAAACAAAACTCCGTCCCCAAAAACTTCTATCGCGTTTTTGATATAAATAACCCGCTTTTATATCAGTTTTAATGGTAGCACCCACAAAAGGTTTCGATACCTCAAAACTACCACCATATATACTTTCATTCAAATCAGAAGCAAAACGGCCTGTACTGGTATTGAAAAAATCGCCAAGAGCCAATCTGTAATTTTCAAAATCAGGTGTTTTTGTATAGCTCACAATCCGATAATCAGGCACTTTCCTGCGGACATTGGAGTAATTAACAGAAGTATTAATAGTGAATAAATTTTCTCCAACAATTTGTTTTAAAGAGACTATGCTATTATAAAGGCGATTATAATTGATTAAATTAGCGGTATTACGCACCGTTAGAGCATCTTGAACATTGCCTGTGCCTGTCCGATAAATGGTGTTGTTATCTGTATTAAAATTCAATAAGTTGCGGAAATTGACCTGCGTTTTTGACCCTACATAATTCAAATTCAAGAGTCCGCCGCTACTAATATTTTGTAGAGAACTATTGTCATTAAAGGCAGCTGTTTGACCTGCACCATCGAAACTATTGACATTGCCTGTTGAAAAACGACGAGTATTGGCATAATTGACAGCGAGGATAAGCCCTAATTTTTTATCTTGTGCAATGCGAATCGGCATACCCAGAGAATAAGACAAGCGCATATTGGGCATAGCACTAATAGCACTATTAGACCAATCATTGTTAAATTTTTGAGAAATAGTTGCCAAACGACCTTTATCCTCTGCTGTCGGAAAAACACCACTTGTTTTAAGCGACCCCTCAGTAAAATCGGGAATATTCCGTTCTGTACCTAAAATATTGAAGGCTTCTGAAGGGTATCTTTTAAATTGGGTAAAATCCTTAAAAGAAGTTAACGAATGTATCTGAGCACCTATACTGAGATTTTGAGTCATTTTTTCAGGAATCGCTTTCGTATTAATTTTGATGATACCTCCCCCAAAATCCCCTATCAAGTCAGGTGAACCCGCTTTGAGTATCACTAAATTATCAATCAAACTGGCAGGTACAACATCAAATGCAAAGGCTTTTCGATCTGATTCAGTAGAAGGCAACAAAGCACCATCGAGATAGCCTGCATTGTATCGATCGTTCATACCTCGAATAATAGCAAATTTATTCTCTTGTATAGTAGCGCCCGTTATACGTTTCAAAACATCGGAGGTCGTACGGTCAGGTGTTTTGCGAATAAGGTCGGCTGTGATACCATCCGATACTTGAGCCGCTTTTTTGCGTTCAATCATCATGGCTACAGAACTTGACCGTTCGGGAGTAGCTACAATAATCACTTCTTGCAATTCATTTTTAGATTCTGTCATAGCAAAATTGACGTAAGCTACTTCATTAGCTTTAGCGACTACTTGTACTTTCCCTGTTTCGTAAGATATAAAACTGATACTAATTGTATAAGTACCCGCTTCAACCGGCAATGTGAAGTTACCCTCAATATCCGTTAAAATGCCTCTGGTGGTTCCATCAATGACTACAGCAGCACCTACCAAGCCTTCTCCGTTGCCTTTATCGATAACTTTACCTGAAATCTGACTTTGAGCTATTAATGTGGAAAATGAAAAGAAGAAGAGAATCGACAAATAAGTGTTATTTTTCATTGCGTAAATATTTAGTTCGTTAATTTTTTCAAATAATTATTCGCAAAGATATTTGTGCAATGTTAAGTTTATGTTAAGCCAATATTAAGTTTAAAGTGAAAAAGGATAAGGAATATATTAAAAGTGGTGAGACACAATTTTTACGAATTGATGAATTCAATCAATCTATGTAATCACATCTATACGTATGTTAAAATAGACGTTAGTGAAATTCATCAGTTCGTAAAACTTATAGCCAGCAAGTATACACTGGTTGTCAAAATGAAAGTTTTTAAGAGAAT
>JANLRG010000352.1:0-1084 GCA_031361545.1 Bacteroidota bacterium | reverse complement strand
GCTAAAAGTTTTGAAAGTCAACTCTTAACAGGATTGGCTTTTAGATCATTTACCTACGAATACAATGAAAAACCCAATGTGCTTGGTGTACGACGGCAATTGAATGGCAGCATAGAGCAATCAGGATCAGAAATCTTGCTGGTGGAAAAGTTAATAAGCCGAAAAATACCATTTAAAGTCAATCAAACGGTGGATTTTTCACGTTTTTTACGCGGTGAAGTCGATTTACGCTATACAAAGCAGTTCAGTTCTAAGCGGTTTTATGCGGCACGGCTGGCAGTAGGTGTTTCCGTTCCTTTGAGCGATAATATCAACACGCCTTACTCTCGTCTTTTTTATGTCGGTGGTCCAAATAGTATTCGGGCTTGGCCCATACGAGGAGTCGGTCCAGGTACTTACATAGATACGTCATTTAAAGGTGTGCCTTTTCAAGCAGGTGATATGAAAATTGAATTCAATTCAGAATTTCGATTTCCTTTGATATGGCGACTTGAAAGTGCCATATTCTTAGATGCGGGCAATATTTGGGATATAAAAGAATCGTTCGCAGGTGCTAAATTTTCCAATACATGGTTTAAGGAATTAGCCATTGGTTCGGGCGTCGGTATGCGTTTGGATGTGTCATATGCTGTGATTCGACTGGATTTCGGTTATAAATTGCATGCGCCTTACGCTCTTGAAAACAATCAAAGCCAATGGATTGGTCTGACAAGTTTCAAATGGGTGAATTTTAATACCAATTTTGCTTTGGGTTTACCGTTCTAGATATTTAGATATTAGACAATAGATATTAGACCTTTAAAACGTTGAAATACTGAGGGGGGAGGGGGCTGTTCATCATCTAATCAAAGTAACATATCCTTTCAAATCAATATTTTGATTGGTGGGCGTAACATATTTGACAAGATAGAGATAAACGCCTTGTTGCGAGGGTTGCCCTGCATTATTTTTTGATCCATTCCAACTGTCTAAAGGATTATTGGTCTTAAAAACCACTTCACCCCAGCGATTTAAAATAGTCATTTCAAATCTTTTCATGCCAAATGTAAATCCAACCCCTTTAAAAACATCATTGACAGCATCA
>JANLRG010000348.1:0-1228 GCA_031361545.1 Bacteroidota bacterium | reverse complement strand
ATTACGCCATCTTTTAATCAAGGTAAATTTATTGAAGAAACGATTCGCTCAGTCTTATTGCAAGGCTATCCTAATTTAGAGTATATTATTATAGATGGTGGCTCTACTGATGAAACCCTTGAAATCATTGAAAAATATACCGATTTTATTACTTATTGGGTATCAGAACCCGATGAAGGGCAGAGTCATGCAATTAACAAAGGCTTGGCGAAAGCAACAGGAGAAATATTTAATTGGCTTAATAGTGATGATTATTATTTACCCAATGCTCTGATAAGTGTCGGACACCATTTTACAAAGCATAAAGAAACCAATATTTTGGGTGGCCAGCTTTGGATTGAATCTGTGAATGGCAAACGCATTCAAAACAAGGGCATCATCGTTGAAAAAACTATTGAAGAGACTCTTTCATCTCGCCATTTCTGTCAACCTCCCACGTTCTTTAGGCTCTCCGTTGTTAAACAATTAGGAGGCATTCAAAGAGACCTTTTTTTCTGTATGGATTTAGAATTATGGATTAATTATTTGACTCATTTTGGACATAAAGGCATAGTTAAATTGGACGATTTTTTGGCAGTTTTTCGTTTACATGAAGCTGCTAAAACGGCTAAATCATCGTATGTCAGATATACTGACCATATCAATATTTTGCTATGTTTAGTGGATAGTGGCGATAAAAAAATAGCATTACCCCTTCATTTTCAAGGAGATAATGCTATTTTTAAGCGATATTTCTATAAAAAATACACTTTCAATTTTATAAATCAAAATAAACTATGCGCTCATATTGCTGCGAATTTCTTAGAATATTACAGTGAATACATGAGCTGGCAATCGGTCTTTTCATTGTATTTTTATAGGTTGCAATTGCAGTCTTTTAAACACTTGAGTTGGCGATTTTATTTATCACCTTTGGTTAAAATTAAACGCATCTTTCACCCTATCGACTGATAGAGTTTATCGCATAATTACCAATTTCCCTATCCCCTTTTTAAAATATTTATCGGTGCCATTGTCAAAACTTTCATAGGTTTTGCCATCCATTTTCTTAGCGATAATGCGATAGAGATAAACGCCGTTGGCTAATTTATCGCCGTATTCATCGCGTCCGTCCCAGACAAAATCAGTCAAATGAGTGCCTATTTTTAGAGGACCTAATTCATTTTGAGCAATTTCTCTCACTACTTTACCAGCTACGGACATGATTTGAATCTTAAAATACTGAGGG
>JANLRG010000332.1:0-1537 GCA_031361545.1 Bacteroidota bacterium | reverse complement strand
ACGTAATGATAAATCAGCCGTTGTTGCAGAACCTGAATTCCAACAGAAATTGAAGCGTTCCCACTGTCTCAAACTGACTGCTGATACTTGTGGAGCGATTTTAACACCATTGATGCTGGGCTCAATTTGAGCAACATTGCTATCATACATATTGGCTAAATAGAATGAAAAAACATAGTTTGTATTTGGTTGAACTCGAACAGGTATAGTTGTTCCCCAAACTTCACCGACTGTTGAACCAGTTCTTGCAGTACCATGAAATAAGAAATATCCTGCACCAGTTGGCGAAACATCATCAGTTATAGTAGTTGGGAAGGCTTGTGGAAGGCAAGCTGCTGCGGCATTGAGCGTAGTTGTTACAATATAATGATTGGCGTGTGGGCAATTGAGCAAATAATAAGGCGTACAGTCAAAAACAGTTGCATCTCCTTTTTCAAAATCTTCGTAGAATACAGTTTGACCTAAAGCGATATTTGAGAAGATAAGCATTAAAAGTAGTGATTGAATGAAAGGTTTCATCCTTTAATATTTTGTTAGATTTAAGTGATTTTTAGATTTTTCATTTAATTAGGAAAACAAAGCCATTGGTTTTCATCATAATTTTCAAAACGATAATTAAATTGATGTAAAAAATTAAGTAAATCAAAAACGGTGTAATCAAACCGTTTGCACCAATTTTCATTACATTCCATAATAATTGTAGGGCGATGTGTCTTTAACATGTCTATTGCACCTTTAAAACAAAGCATTTCTGCGCCTTCTATATCAATTTTAATAAAATCAACTTTCAAAATTTTGTTTTCTTTTAAATAATTATCCAGCATTTTAAGAGGTACAGATTCCCCTGAAGTTTGATTTTTATCTATAAAATTCATGGCATCATTCTCTACGTCTCCTAAAAATATAGACCCCTCAGTATCGCCGAGTGCCAATTGTTCAGTTATGACATTTGAGCAATTATTAAGCTTTAAATTCTCATTCAAGGCATCAAAAGTGGGGCGAGAAGGCTCAAAAGAAATTACTTTTCCATTTTCACCAACCAATCGAGAACCTAACAAAGAGAACATTCCAATATTTGCTCCTATATCAAGCACTGTGTAATTGGGTTTTATAAGCTCTGCAAAACGCTCTAATGTCTTGGTTTCAAAGGCTTGATTAGTGCCTACGACATGTTGTTCGGAAAATAAAACTTTACCGATAAAACCATAATGTTTTATTGTAAACCATTGATTTTCAATAATTTGAATACGATGCGTAGAGCCACCAAGCGACCAACGAAACTTCTTCCATTCACGGACGATACTTTGAAAATATACTTTGGTATGATAAGCAAGAGCTGACATATTTTTTAATTTTTAGTTAAACAGTAGGTTTAATATTTTCTAATTTTGAATAAATACTGAGGGGGGTAAATTTCAAGGAATTTTCTAAGGCTTTTACTTGTAAAATTGCCAATTCGTTGCGATTATTAAATAAATGTTTTAAGATTTCTAAAACATCATCATAATTTTTGAAAGTCAAAACAGAGGATTTTAGA
>JANLRG010000291.1:0-27382 GCA_031361545.1 Bacteroidota bacterium | reverse complement strand
CGGCGAGAATCTGTGGGAGTAAAAATTCCCTCGGACAGCCGCAGAATTAGCAGAGGAATCGATAGATTTTTTCAAATGGGTTGGGTTCAATTGCAGTTGTCTGCGGGAATCTGCGGGAGAAATATTTCCCGAGGACAGCCGTAGAATTAGCAGAGGAATTCGCTAAAAAATGAAGGCTCTGACGCCTTTCTTATTGGTTAAATCGAAAATAAATTTGCAGATTTGCAGTTATACCAATTTCAATGACCTCATCTCCTTTAATTCTTCTTAAACCACGTTTTTGGCTAGTAATTTTTCTGCCATTTACGCTCTTGTTGCCATCATGTTCCAATACAAAGGACACTCTGATTACAAGAACTTTTCACAATTTAAGCGCACATTACAATGGATATTACAATGCAGGTCTCAAATTAGATGAGGCCAATGAAAAATTAGCTACAGCGAGTCAAGACCATTACGATCGGATTTTACCAGTTTTTCAATATGGTGATGCAGCCAAAGCGAAGGCCGTGTATCCACAGTTGGAAGATGTAATGAAGCGGACCAAAACAAATATTGAACGACATACCATCATTGATAAACGAGGAAATGAGAAGCCGAATTCAGAAGTGTGGATAGACGACAACCATTTGCTGTATGGGAAAGGGCAATTTTTTAAGCACGATTATTTTGATGCAATAGAATCTTTCAAATACGTTGAGTCAACTTATAAAAAAGATCCAGGTCATCATTTAGGTTCTCTTTGGTTAGCTAAGACTTATATTGAGTTAACGCAGATGCGGGAAGCAGAAGAGAAGTTAGACTATGTCAATAATCAGTCTGATTTTCCTAAGAAAAATAAATGGGAACTCGCTGCTGCGAATGCAGATTTTCATTTGCAAACAAAAAATTATGATAATGCAATAAAGTATTTAACCAGAGCAGCGGCTTTAGTAAAAAACAGAGAAACAAAAATTAGATGGCTGTTCATATTGGCACAGCTCCATCAACAAAAAGGAGAATTTAAATTTGCATTCGATCTTTATACTAAAGTGATAAAAATGAATCCGAAATATGAAATCGGATTCAATGCACGATTGAATAGAGCAAGATGTTCTGATGGCACCTCTGGGAATAATGAAATGGTGAGGAAAGAGTTGGACAAGATGCAGCAAGATCCGAAAAACAAAGACTTTCTCGATCAAATTTATTATGCTCTGGCAGGCTTAGCAAAAAATGAAGGTCATCCAGACCAACAAGTAGAGTTTCTGAATAAATCTGTTCGAACTAGCACTATCAATACAACACAAAAAGCGTTGTCATATTTAGAATTAGGTAAAATTCAATTTGAGAAAAAAGAATATCGTTTAGCTCAGATTTACTATGACAGTACGACGTCTCTTTTAACAAACGATTACCCAGATTATACTGAGATTTTGAATCGAAGAAATAGTTTAACAAAGTTGGTTAAAAATATGCGAGTGATTGAGAATGAAGACAGCCTTCAGATGTTAGCCTCGCTTTCACCAGCAGATCGTCAAGCAAAGATTGATGCTTTTTTAAAGAATGAGGAAGAAGAGAAACAGAAATTAAAAGAGGAGCAACAAAGCAATCAGATTTTTCACCAGTCAGGTTCGCAATCAGAGATTAATAATTTCAACAAACAACCGGGCGGAGGTTGGTATTTTTATAATCCTTCAGCTATAAGTTTTGGATTGAATGAATTTTCAAAAAAATTCGGCAACAGAAAATTAGAAGATAATTGGAGACGAAGTAATAAGCAGTCAACAATTGCTGACCAAGATAATACTCAAGACAAGGAAGTGTTGTCAGACGATTCTACCAGTTCAGATTCTTCAAATGCTTCAGCGAATGTTGGAAAAAGAAAAGCTGATATGCTAAAAGCAATTCCCTCCGACAAAGCCGCAATTGAAAAATCGACGAATAAAATCATTGATGCCTATTACAATATTGGAATGATTTATCGCGAGCAGCTGAATGACATAAATGCATCGGCAGAAACATTTGAAAAATTGTTACAGCGTTTTCCAGGTAATAAATATATGTTGCAAGCATATTATCAGTTATATCGATTGTATGCAACGCTTGGCAATTCATCGAAGTCAGAATACTATAAAAATATTATTTTAAGAGACCACGCAAATACAGAGTACGCAGAAATTATTCGCAATCCGAATTATGCCAGTGAAAAAGCAAATCGCAAAACAGATCTTGAAATTTTCTACGAAGAAACTTACAGGAAATATTTGAATGGCGAATACCAAGAAGTCTTGACACGCAAAGCACAAGCAGATCAGCAATTTCCTAAAAGCACATTAGCTCCTCAGTTTGAATTGTTGAAAGCACTAGCTATAGGTAAAACTCAATCAATGGCAACCTTTGAAGCATCGTTACAAGATATTGTCAGGAATTATGGCGATGATCCAGTGAAAGAAAGAGCACAAGATATTTTAGATGCGATTCATGCACGAAGCGGTACTCCAACTCCTGTTGCGCCTGTTCAATCTGGACCTGCATCAACTTCGAGTCTTTATAAATACATACCAGACACCACGCATTATATTATTATTCTTTTTCAAAATATTGGAGGGCCAATAGACGCAACAAAATTTAAGGCGAGGCTTTCTAATTTCAACACGACCAATTATGCTTCAAAAGGAATCAACGTTCAGGAAATTCTTTTTGATGCTCGTAAAAAGATTTTAATCTTGAAATCATTCTCCAATCGTGAGGAGGCCTTAAGTTACAATATCGCATTGTATGATAACGATGACGTTTATGGAAATACAGACCCGGCAGACTACGAACAATATGTGATTTCCGTAAATAATTTACCGGCATTAATCCAACAAAAGAGTACTACAGAATACGAAGATTTTTATCGAAATTTTTACCGTTAATTATAAAGGTTTGAAGGAAATTGATAACAAAAGAAACGGTCACTTAATTGCCGTTTCTTTTTCATTTTATGCTAATTGATGTTTTATTTCTGATGAGTTAAGTTGATTTTCTATTATTCTATTCAATGGAGGTTGATTGAAATTGAACTTTAAAACGATTTTTACAATTAGCGTTAAAATTTAGGTGATTATTCTAATGAAATTGAAGCTGGTTAACTTGTGATTTTCTAGAGTATTATTTTATATTTGTGCACCGAACGGAATAAAGGGGAAAGTTCAAGGATAATTGGAATCATTAAATGGGAACAACAATGTTTAATAACAAAGGAAAAGAATCAAATCCGTCTGCTAAAAATGCAGATGGAACAAATGCATCCATTAATTTAATTGGAGCAGGAACAGTGATTGAAGGAGACGTTCGGTCAAGCGGCGACATCAGAGTTGATGGTACTGTTTACGGACATATTTATTCGAAAGCGAAAGTGGTAATTGGCTCAACCGGTTTGGTTGAAGGCGATGTTAGCAGCCAAAATGCTGATGTCAGTGGAACAATAAAAGGTAAAACTGTCATTACAGAGTTATTGTTTTTAAAGTCCTCTTCAAAAGTAATGGGCGATATTACAACAGGGAAACTTGTTGTAGAAGTTGGCGCTACTTTTACAGGGTCATGCAATATGGGACCAGTTATTAAAGATATAAAGAATGCCGACAAATCAATCGAACTCATCAAAGAAAAAACAGCCTGATGATAAAATGGCTACGATGCGCTATGCATCGATGGCCACTCAGATGATGGTGATTATTGGACTTGGTGTAATTGGAGGATATAAGATAGATAAATATCTGGGTTACAAAACTCCAATTTTTACTTTAGTACTGAGTTTACTTTCCGTAGCTCTCGCTATTTATCTGAGCATAAAAGATTTTTTGAAAAAAAATTAATAATCTTGTGCAATAAAAATCCCGCTCATCGCGGGGTTTGTTTTTTTAAATGAAACAATACAATCAATTATTTATAAGTCTGGTAATTTTAACAGCCGCCGTAATCTACTTTGTCGGTGGCGATTCGGCAATGATGACTTTGCGCTATCAGCTGCTTGCATATTTCACAATTCTTACGCTGATTTTTCATATTGGAATTATTAGAAGTGCCAAAGGTGATGCAATTGCCGCTGGAAAAAATTTTATACGGTATTACATGGCGGCAACAACTTTTAAATTGCTCATCCACCTAACAGTCATTCTAGCTTTCTCAGTCACACATAAAGAGATTGCAATCCCTTTCATTATTTCTTTTATGGTGCTTTATGCCATCTTTACTGTTTTTGAAGTAGGCATGGCCATGAAAAAAAAATAGGGAGAAGTCATAAACATTAAAAGAGAAGTTGTGAATCTCATAAAAACAAGGATTGAATGATGATTCGATAGTGTGAAATTTAGAAAATGAAACTTCAATTCAAATTTGCTATTTATCAGAAAAGTTCTATTTTTGAGTTGTGAATTAGATCGGACTTTTTAAAAGTAGAGACTAAAAATCAAGAGTAATTTAAATATGAATACCAAATAAACACATAAACTATAAAACAAATGAAAACAATTACAAACCTCTTTAAAACAACTGCTTTAGTAGCAGTAATGTTTTTCGCTTCTGTAGGAACTACAAAAGCACAATTTGATGTTGGCGACAATGTTTTAAATCTCGGAATCGGACTTGGCAGTAATTTATTAGGATCTTACTCTGGTCACAACTCCTCACAAACTCCAGCGATCGGACTTTCTTTCGAGCATGGAACATGGGAACTAGGCGATGGAACAGTAAGCTTAGGAGGTTATCTAGGTTACAAAGCGTACAAAGATGATTATAATGATGGCACTTACGCTCAGACATGGAAATGGACTTACACAATTATTGGTATTCGTGGAGCATATCATTTTCCACTCGATAACGAAAAACTTGACCTTTATTTAGGAGCTATGATTTCCTATAACATCGTTAATTTTAAATATACAAATAACGACCCATATTATAATTCCGCGTACAACTACTCTGGCGGTTATGGAAGTGGAGCAGGCTTCACAGGTTTTGGAGGAATTCGCTATTACATTTCTGATAAATTTGGTTTGAATGCTGAACTTGGATATGGAATTGCCTTTTTAACTTTAGGCGTTTCTTTCAAACTATAATTAAATTATTTTGACTAAAGGGCCATCTTCCGAAAAAGGAGATGGCCCTTTTACTTTAATCCCTTTTCACTTCCTAAAGCTTCTCACTTCTGACCCTATTAATTAAGGTTTAAGTCTTGCTTGCTATTGCTTCTGATCTCACCGTTTAGTTTTGAACAATCTTAGATCTTGGTTTTTATTTCCGAACATTAAGAATAAATTCGCAATCCACATCTTTGATGTAGGTCTGTAGGTTGTCTTTTAAAAACAATTTTATGAGGATATTTTTTATCTGTTTGATTTCTTTTTTATTTATTCACCACTGTTGCTTTTCACAAAGCAGATTGGCTTGGTCTTCGAATATTACACATCCAGGTACAAGTGTAGTTGAGTGCAAAAGAATTGAAACAGACATTGACGGAATTTCATACACAATAAATTACACAGAGTCTGCTAATAGTCTTTACAACTCTTATGTTTTTCTAGCTTACAATAGAAATGGTGGAAAGGAATGGGAATTTGTGAATGACAGTTGTTTCGCAAATTGTAGCGAAAATTATTTTGAAATTGTTCCTATCGGTAATAACGGCGCTGTGTTTATTGGCTATTATAACGACGTCACCGGAGGACAAATGCGTTTAAAGCGAATTGATAGACTCGGAAATTTGTTGTGGCAACAATATTGGTTAACGCCATTTATTCAAGCAACACCAGTAAAAGCACTTCTTGATAGCCACGGCAATTTAGTAGTTGGTTTGTCTGCACAATTAAATGCTTTTGATCCAGCAGATTTCGCCATCGCTAGGTTTGATACGACAAATGGATTTCTCGACTGGCATTTAGAGATTCCGGATGAAGGATCAGTTTCTGATCCGCTTACAGAAGTAATTAGCGATTTAGCAATCGATGCCAACAACAATGTTTATGGATGTGGTTCGGGTGTTTCAACATCAACAGGAATATTCAATAATTATTATTTTAAAATTGATGCCAACGGAAATTTAGTTTATAGAAATCGCGCTTCCTTTAATGGCCTCAACACATCTATTAAGTCGCTACAATTAGATGGAGGAAATAATATGTATTTGATGGGTGCAAATTCTGGTGTTGTTGTAATTGAAAAAAGAAATCGACAGTCTGGAAATCTCGATTGGTTGAGAGTCATTCAAAAAGATTCTTCAGAAATCAGCAATGTTGATTTTATCATTCAGTCCACTTCAATTTTTGCCTTGAATAATTTCAGGTATCAAAATGTGGGAGGAATTGCTTGGAAGAATAAACATTATCTCGTTTCAAAGTTGGATACCTCAGGATCTCTTCTCTGGAGCCAAGAATATTTTATTGCTACAGATTCTATTGGTTTGCAAGATGGATCTCAGGGCGCTGTACAACTAAGAACTTGTGATAACAATTTTTACGTATTATCAAGCCAACATACCACCGCCACACGCAATCTTTTAATATTACATAAGTTTGACGAGAATGGAACTACCGTGTGGTATGACACGGCAAATGCAAATACTACTGTGGGAAATTTTTCCTTTGATCGGTCGTGCGATATTTATTTGGGCAGACTGTTTTCAAGGAGTAGTATTATTTCTAAATATAACGACATATTCTTAGATGTGTTTTCAATGGAAAAGACGGAACCATCATTTCAATTATTTCCAAATCCAGCTAAGGAAAAGATTAGCATTCGTTTTGAGAATAAAATTCCTGCAAATGCAAATGTTGTTTTCTTAAATTTATTGGGCGTTCAGACAAAGAAGATTTCATTGATACAAAACGAAACACTTATTTCTACAGAAGATTTACCTACAGGAATAAATTTTGTGCAGATTATTTCAAGCGATGGATTGATTGGTTCAAAAACATTTATCAAAGAATAAAAACTCAATCAATAAAATTTATTAGAGATTTAGTTCTTATTATAATCCGATTTATCTTTTCGGAATTTATTTTTGATGAAATTAAAAATGTTTCCTGAATAGTTATTGAGGAGGGTACCTGAAATACCTTTTAGAAAAGATGTTCCCACAAAACCTTTGATACTTTTGCTGCGCCCAAAAATTTTATTTATTAAAAATCCTAGTCCGAAGTTTAAACCCAATCCTCCTACATCATGACGAACCTCATCGTTGTGCATTAAATTATGAAGTGTATTTTTTATTAGTGTAGCTGGCTTTAATCCATCTACAAATTCATGAATAGAATTGGTCAGTTCAATTTCATGGTGACGACTTTCAATCTCCAACTGCTCAATACGCAACATTAATTCTTTATGGTTGGTAATCTGATTTGTTTGCATAGTTAGAAAAGTTAAATTGTTTCTTTGGTAAGTATTTTTTTAATTAATAAATCTCTCGATGGTTCTTCTATCATTTTCTTTCCAGATGCTAACATAATTATCCCCAATAACAAATAGACACCTGCAACAATAAAAAACCCAACAAAGTTATTGTCGAAAAAAGTTGACAAGTAAATACCAAGTCCAATGCTTACGGTTACAATAAACAGAAGAAAAACAATTCCCACAACAAGTTGATTTATTAAGCCAGCAACAATTACTGCAGTTCTTTCTACGAACTCTAGTCGTACCTTTTCAATATTAGTGGCAATATATTTTTTTAAGTGATCAACCAAAACTTCTTTAGTTTCGGTTCCATTCGGCATAGTTTCGTTGTTAAAATTCATCTTATATAAAATAAAAGAAACGGTCAATTGAACTGTTTATCCAATTGACCGTTTTTGATTAATACTTAAAAGATTCTGTCTTTTGGTGTACTGCATTTTTAACTTGATCAGCTTTTTCTCCAGCTACGTTTTTAACATGATCAAATTTTTCTCCAGCTGCGTTTTGAAGTTCTTCCGCTTTGTTTTTCATTGCTGATGCTTCACGCTTCATCTTTTCTTTTAGATCAGTTGCCAAGCCTTTTGCTCCGTCAGCAATTTTGCTTCTGGTTGCGCTTCCTTTGTCAGGTGCAAACAAAACACCCACTGCTGCGCCTACAGCAGTTCCTAATAGCAATGCTCCTATGAGTTGTCCGTTGTTTTTTGAATTTTCCATTTTTTTTGATTTTATATAATTAATTGATTTGGCCTGAGCCGTTGAATTCTTATTTTTTTTATGTATCCTTTCTAATAAATCTTTCTGAGGTTTCAAACAAACCTATCCTGTGTTTTTTGGGGGGAATTTGAAATTTTAAGAATTTCAGGATAGGTTTGATTGGCTAAAGCATCGACGGTAAATTATTTTAATTGAAAAAATAATATCGGGAAAACAACAGAAGTTAATTGGCTACATCGTGTTATGATTTATATATTCTTATATGATTAATAACATGTCAAAAGTATATACAACTCAACAAGGGTTGTTACATAACTTTTGTTTTTATTTATATGTTTTTTATATACTGACCATTGAATTAGTATTTCAATGTTTGTTGCGGAAAAGAGTAAGTCTTGATGGAAGTAACGTACCTTGCAGACCTACAAAAATGGAGGGTTTATACTATGAAAACAAATTTACCTGAAAGAAAAAAAGTAATTGTGGTTGGTGGCGGTTTTGCTGGAATTCAGCTCGTGAGAAAACTAGACCCACGTTATTTTAATGTCTTATTAATTGACAAATTAAATCATCATCAATTCCAACCTTTATTTTATCAAGTAGCCACCTCTCAAATTGAACCGTCTAGCATTTCATTTCCGCTTAGAAACATTTTCAATTACAAGAAACAATTGCAAATTCGAATGGCAGAAGTTGAAAATGTTGATCAACAATCTAATACTATTCACACTACTATTGGATCTTTCAGTTATGATTATTTAGTTCTAGCTGTGGGCTGCAAGACGAACTTTTTTGGAAATCAAAACATTGAGAAAAATGCACTGACATTAAAATCAACCTACGACGCTATCACCATTAGAAATCATATTTTGGAAACGTTTGAAAAAATCATTTCGAGTAGTGAAGAGGAAAGAGAAAGCCTTTTCAATCTAGTCATTGTAGGAGCAGGACCAACAGGAGTTGAATTGGCGGGAGCTTTTGCAGAAATAAAAAAAAATGTTTTGCCTAGAGATTATAAAGGGATTGATTTTTCTCGGTTTAAGATTTTTTTAATTGAAGGCAGCAAAAACACCTTAAACAATATGAGCGATAAAGCCAAATCGGCGTCTAAAGCATACTTGACTAAAATGGGTGTTGAAATTTTAACAGAAAAAATTGTCAAAGATTTTGACGGCCAAAAAGTAATTTTGAACGATGGGAATGTGATTCATACCAAAACGGTGATTTGGGCAGCAGGTGTGACGGGAAATATTGTGACGGGTTTTTTAAGTGATATATTGACAAATACTAACCGGTTTAAAGTGGACCGCCAGAACAAGCTAATAGCCAGTAAAAATGTTTATGCTGTTGGCGACATTGCTATGATGGAAACTCCTAGCTACCCAAAAGGTCATCCCCAATTAGCCAATGTTGCAATCAACCAGGCAAAACTTTTGGCTAAGAATCTAAAGTCTTTGCAGCAAGAAGGACGGCAGAAAGATTTTGAATATAGAGACCTCGGGTCAATGGCGACGGTTGGTACGAATAAGGCTGTCGTTGATTTACCTTTTTTGCATTTTACAGGTTATTTTGCTTGGTTAACATGGATGTTTTTGCACTTGATGTTAATTCTAAGCGTCAGAAATAAGCTCATTATTTTTATCAATTGGGCATGGGCTTATATTACAAAAGACACCTCTCTGCGGCTGATTTTAAGGCCAAGTAAAAAAAATAAATAATCAATTCTCGCTAATTATTGAGGCCAATGTTGACTAATGATTATTTAAAGTGCCACAATGATAGTTATTAACATCTTTCACCTTTCATTAATCAATTCTAGCATAAATAGGATTCTTTGTCAAACCTCATGGTCAACTAGCTATTTTTCGCTAGACCATTCCAAGATTTTCTAACTTAATCGTTTGTTCATAACTCATTAAATATTACTTTTGCGCTCTCTTTAAAGTCGCCTCTTAAAAAAAGTGGTGCAACGCATTCAAAACGTGGGATTTATGAAGTCAAAATTGATATGGTTGGTGTTAAGTCTTTTTGCAACGACAAATGTCTTTGCAAATGAGGAAGCAGCAGCATCAGCAGAAAAATTTGATGCCGGAAAAATTATTGTGGAGCATATTTCTGATGCTCACGATTGGCATATTATGGGTGAAGGTGAGCATGCAGTTTCTGTTCCACTTCCGGTAATTATCTTCAACAAAACACGAGGAATGTCAATGTTTATGTCAAGTCGTTTTGAGCACGGGCATAAATCATTCAATGGTTATATTTTAAAAGAGAATAAAATTGAAGCCGTAAATGAATTAGATGCTGTTGATATAAATAATACCACTCTAAATGAAGAGCTGACAGCTCAGACTTACGATGTTTCCATTACGAAGAATGTATTTTCACTTTTAGTAAGTGTGGTTTTGATGTTGGTGATTTTTTTATCAGTAGCAAAATCGTATGCAAAAAGAAAAGGTCAAGCTCCAAAAGGTTTACAAGGACTTATAGAAGTGTTAGTTGTTTTTGTTCGTGATGAAATAGCAAAGCCAAGTATTGGTAAAAAGTATGAGCGTTTTATGCCTTACCTATTAACCGTTTTCTTTTTTATCTGGATTAACAACTTGTTAGGGTTAATTCCGATTATTCCTGGCGGCGCGAATGTAACTGGAAATATTGCAGTGACACTTACATTGGCAGTCATCACTTTCTTAATTACAACTTTTTCTGCCAATAGACATTATTGGAGACACATCTTTGCAATGCCTGGAGTTCCTATTTGGGTATTAGTACTACTTACTCCGATTGAATTATTGGGAGTTGTTCTTCGTCCTTTCGTATTAATGATTCGACTTTTCGCCAACATAACGGCAGGTCATATTATAGCATTATCATTCTTTGCATTAATCTTCATCTTCGGTGAAATGAGTACTGGTCTTGGACTCGGAGTTTCTGTTGTTTCAGTTGCATTCGTTGTGTTCATGTCTGTGCTAGAATTGTTGGTTGCCTTTCTTCAGGCATTTGTCTTTACATTGCTTTCTGCAATTTATTTTGGAGCAGCAGTAGAAGAACACGATCACAATCATCAAGGAGAAGATGCTCATGTAGAAGAAGCACTTATCATTTGAATTTAGTTAAACCCTTAAATAATAATTACTATGTTATCTTCAATTATTCTTGAAGCAGGAAATCTCGGTTTAGGTTACGGAGTTGCTGCATTAGGTGCCGGTCTTGCTGCTCTTGGAGCAGGTGTAGGTATCGGTCGTATCGGTGGTTCTGCATTAGAATCAATCGCTCGTCAACCTGAAGCTAGTGGCGATATCCGTGCTAACATGATTCTTACTGCCGCTCTTGTGGAAGGTGCTGCCTTCTTCGCAATGGTAGTAGGTCTGCTTGTTACGTTCAAGTCGTAAAAAATTTAAAACGGTTCAACGGTTGGTTGAACCGTTTTAATTTAATCAAGAAGAGAACAATTTATTTAAAAGTAAAAAAATCATTATACAATGGAATTAGTAAAACCACAATTTGGTCTGATTATCTGGATGACAATTTCATTCCTGGTACTCTTATTTTTATTAGGAAAATTTGCATTCCCTATGATTCTAAAATCATTGAAGGAGCGAGAAGATTCTATTGCTGAAGCATTGAATAGCGCTGCAAAAGCGAAAGAAGAAATGACGGCATTAAAAGCAGACAATGAAAAATTGTTGATGCAAGCTCGTGCAGAGCGTGATTTAATGATGAAAGAAGCACGTGATACAAAAGATGCAATTATTGCCGAAGCTAAAAATAAAGCACAAGCAGAAGGAAATAGAATAATGACTGCTGCTCGTGAGTCAATTAATAACGAAAAAAATGTTGCGATTGCAGAATTAAAAAATCAAGTGGCAAGTATGTCAATTGAAATCGCAGAAAAAATTCTTCGCCAAGAATTGAGTCATGAGAACAAGCAAAAATCTCTGATGGATAATCTGATGAATGATGTTTCTTTGAATTAATTCAATCCGAAACAAACGTTTCACTAATTATCACAAAGCAGAAATAAAATGGTAGATACTAAAGTAGCAAAGAGATATGCAAAATCAATTCTGGTTCTTTCAAAAGAAATGGGAGTGATTGATGCAGTAAATACAGACATGAAATTGTTCCTTAGTACGTGCGAACAAAATCGTGATTTCACTCTTTTACTTCTCAAACCAATAATTCAGTCAGGTAAAAAACTTTCTATTCTGAAGTCAATCTTTGAAGGAAAGGTCAATAAACTTACCATTACATTTTTCGAATTGGTAACTCGTAAAGGCCGTGAAAAGTATCTTGAGCTTGTTGCAAAAGAATTCATAGAACTTTATAAAAATTTCAAAGGAATTCAGTCTGCTGAAATTACTTCTGCAGTTGGATTGGATGAGAAATTACGTGCGAAAGTATATGAGATCATTCGTCAGGGTTCTAACTCTGAAGTTGAATTGACTGAAAAAATAGATAAGGATTTAATTGGTGGTTTTGTTTTGAAAATTGGCGACAAACAATATGATGCTTCGATTGCAGCAGAATTGAGAAAGCTTACCCAAGCATTTTCTTCAAACCCTTATGTGAGAAAAAACTAGTACTGAAATAATAATTTAGAAAATAATAAATCAAAAATACAATGGCAGAAGTAAGACCCGATGAAGTATCAGCCATATTGCGTCAGCAGTTGGCGGGTTTCAAAACAGAAAAAGAACTTGAAGAAGTAGGTACTGTTCTACAAGTAGGAGATGGTATCGCACGTATTTACGGATTGACTCGTGTTCAGTCAGGAGAATTAATTGAATTTGAAAATGGCCTACAAGGAATCGTACTAAATCTTGAAGAAGATAACGTAGGTGCCGTTTTACTTGGCAACTCAAATGCAATTAAAGAAGGTGATGTTGTGAAGCGTACTGGAAAAATTGGTTCCATTCAAGTAGGTGAAGGAATGCTTGGTCGTGTCGTTGACACACTAGGAAATCCAATCGATGGAAAAGGTCCTATCACAGGCGAAACGTATGAAATGCCAATTGAACGTAAAGCTCCAGGAGTAATTTTCCGTCAGCCCGTAACAGAGCCACTTCAGACAGGAATCAAAGCGATTGATGCAATGATACCAATTGGTCGTGGACAACGTGAGTTGATTATTGGCGATCGTCAGACTGGTAAAACAGCTGTGGCCATTGATACAATCATCAACCAAAAAGAATTTTACGATAAAGGGGTACCAGTATTTTGTATTTATGTAGCGATTGGACAAAAAGGTTCAACGATTGCACAAATTCTAAAAACACTTACTGAAGCCGGAGCAATGCCATATACTGTAATTGTTGCAGCACCTGCATCGGTTCCTGCACCAATGCAATTTTTTGCACCAATGTCTGGAGCAGCTATCGGAGAATTTTTCCGCGACACTGGTCGTCCTGCATTAATTGTTTATGATGATCTTTCTAAACAAGCTGTTGCCTATCGCGAAGTATCTCTTCTTCTTCGTCGTCCTCCTGGTCGTGAAGCATATCCAGGAGATGTGTTCTATCTTCACTCTCGTTTACTAGAGCGTGCAGCCAAAGTGATCAACTCCGACGAGATTGCAAAAACAATGAACGATCTTCCTGAGTCAATAAAACATCTTGTAAAAGGCGGAGGCTCTTTAACAGCTCTTCCGATTATCGAAACTCAAGCAGGTGACGTATCGGCTTATATTCCTACCAATGTAATTTCTATTACTGACGGACAGATTTTCCTCGAGGCAAACTTGTTCAACGCGGGTGTTCGTCCTGCCATCAACGTAGGTATTTCTGTATCGCGTGTAGGTGGTAATGCACAAATTAAATCGATGAAAAAAATTGCCGGAACATTGAAGTTAGATCAAGCACAGTTCCGTGAATTGGAAGCCTTCTCTAAATTCGGTTCTGATTTGGATGCTTCAACGAAAGCAACCATAGACAAAGGTTCACGGAACGTTGAAATCCTAAAGCAAGGTCAGTATTCTCCACTAACAGTTGAAAAGCAAGTGGCGATTATTTATTGTGGTACAAAAGGATTATTGCGTAATGTTCCTGTCAACAAAGTAAAAGAATTTGAAACAGAATATCTCTCTCTTCTAGATTCACAATATCGTCCAACACTTGATGCAATTCGTAGTGGTGCAATTGACGAAAAAGTAACAAGCGTTCTTGAAAAAGTAGCTGCAGAACTGACTTCAAAATATAAAAAATAACCCTCAGCAATAGTTATCTCACTCTTCAAAAAGAGTAAGATCTATTGACGTAGGAAATTTAAACTATAAGAATGGCAAATTTAAAAGAAGTACGGAACCGTATTGCGTCAGTAAATTCTACTCAGCAGATTACGAAAGCGATGAAGATGGTGAGTGCGGCAAAGTTACGCCGAGCTCAAGATGCAATTATCTTGATGCGTCCTTATGCCTCTAAACTTCGTGAGATTATGGAAAATATTTCTGGCTCTCTTGAAAGCAGTGTAGGAGGACAGTATGCTGTTGTTCGACCGATAAACAAAGTTTTAATAATTGCTGTAAGTTCAAATCGCGGATTGTGTGGAGCATTTAATGCAAACATTAATCGTACAGTGAATAGGTTGATTCGTGAAGATTATGCGAGTCAAGCGAAACAAGGAAACCTAAAAGTTTTAGCGATAGGTAAAAAGTCGAGTGATTTTTTTGGAAAAGTAAATGACATATTAGCTGCACAACACAACGATGTTTATACTAACTTAACATTTGACGCTGTATCAAAAGTGGCGGAATCTGTAATGAGAGAATTCGCTTTAGGAAATTATGACAGAGTAGATGTCGTTTACAATCAGTTTAAGAATGCTGCTGTACAGTTAGTACAAGTGGAACAAGTGCTTCCTATTTCACCAGCAGTAAAAAAAGAAAAAGCAACCGTAAACGATTATATTTTTGAACCGGGAAAAGAAGAATTAGTTCTTGAGTTAATACCAAAGTCTATAAAAGTTCAATTGTACAAAGCTGTTTTAGATTCACATGCTTCTGAACACGGAGCAAGAATGACAGCCATGAGCAAGGCAACTGATAATGCAGGCGAGTTATTAAAAGATTTACGTCTTTCATATAACAAAGCACGTCAAGCGGCAATTACTGGAGAAATTCTCGAAATTGTTGCAGGAGCTGAAGCTCTGAATGGATAAAAAGATAGAAAGCCTCTCCGATTTTTGAGAGGCTTTTTTATTTGAATAAGTTGAATTTTTTTAAGTTATTGAGCAAAGAATGGAACTCAATTTACATGATATAGTTACGGTCTCCGCAATCCTTTTTGCTGTAATAGATATCATAGGTTCAATCCCGGTGCTACTTCAGGTTAAAGCCCGAGTGGGTTATATAAAGGCAGAGCAAGCGACATTTGTATCGCTCATCATCATGGTACTTTTCCTTTTTTTAGGAGAGAGCATTTTGCGTTTTTTAGGTGTCGATGTGAAATCATTTGCCATCGCGGGCTCACTGGTGATCTTTTTTCTGGCTATTGAAATGATTCTTGGAATCAGATTATACAAAGATGAAATTCCTGAAACCGCAAGTATAGTTCCCATTGCTTTCCCTTTAATTGCTGGAACAGGAACAATGACGACTCTACTATCTCTGCGGGCGGCCTATGACAGTATCACCATAATATCAGGTATTTTCTTAAATTTAGTGTTAGTTTACATCGTTTTAAGAAACCTTTACCGATTAGAACGCTTTCTTGGGCCGGCCGGAATCAGTATCTTAAGAAAAGTATTCGGAATAGTTTTGCTTGCAATTGCTGTAAAACTATTCCGAACTAACCTTGGAGTATGAGTGTTAATACGGCCTTCAGGTCTTGATGTTTGAAAAATTTGTTCTACATTTGAAATTATAATCCCAAATTACTACTACTACTATGAAAAAACAATTACTCAATGTTTTAGTTGTATTCGCTTTTTTGCTTGTCGGTCTGAATACGGCTAAAGCTCAAGGTGTTTATAACATCTGCTCGATCTCAACAACAACAGATACGAGCGGTACCCTTTACGATACTGGCGGACCACAAGGAGGCTATCAAGTGAGCGAAGATTGCTCATTGCTTGTGCAACCATCATGTGCAACGTCAATTACTTTGAACTTTATTTCATTCGAGTCAGAGACGAATTTTGATTATTTTTATGTGTATGATGGAACAACAACTTCTGATCCTTTATTGGTAACAGCAAATGGTCAGTCTTTACCGACTCCAACAACTGTAACCGCTACTTCAGGATCAATGTTGATTGTATGGCATTCAGATATATCAATTACCTATGCAGGTTTCGAAGTGAATTGGACTTCAGTAATTGCTCCTAGTCTTCATCCTACTGCTGGCTTTACAGCTAACACTTTAACTCCACCGTTAAATGTGAATACGCAATTTATAGATACTTCTTCCGGCGGACCAACAAGATGGATCTGGGATTTCGGTGATTCAGATACATCGCACCGTCAAAACCCTCTGCATACTTATGCAGCACCAGGAACTTATACTGTAACGTTAACTGTATTTACTTGCAACGATTCAGATGTAACGACTCATACTGTAGTCGTGCAAGCAGCTCCACAAATTAGTGTTGCGCAGACTGGGTTTTCAGCGAATGCAGCTTGTGGAGATTCTATAGCTTTCCCTTTAGATATTAGTAATATTGCGGGAGGACAATTAGTTTATTCCACAGACGGATCTAGTATTGGAGCCCTTCAGGTTTTAGCAATGACCTATGGAAGTGATTTATTTAGAGAATATCCAAATACAATTGCCGCTATTAATCAGAGTTTTTCAAATTACACACTGACTACTACTGCAACGACTAATCCTGGAGTATTATCTGGATTATTAAATGGTAAAAATGTTTTGTTGATTCCCGAACAAGAGACAGGAAGTACTGCTGTCTGGACTAACCTTGCTCCTGTAATCAAACAATTTTTAAATAACGGTGGTTCTGTCATCTTCATCGGATCGTTTTCTTCCGAGTCCGATTATTTATTTAGTAGTGGAATTTTTACAGGTTCTTTTGCTCAAGATGAAAGCGCAATTTTTTCCACTAGTTGTACAGTAGTTGATCCCGCAAGTCCGCTAGTAATTGGATTAGGTGTAAATACATTTACTCCACCAAGCGCAACTTTTTCAATGGTTCTTACAAACAATGATATAGTTAGTGTAGTGAAGGCTGGAACGAACGATGTTGTAGCTTATCGTTATTATGGAGCAGGTAAAGCAATTTTTATTGCCTTTGATTATTATGACATCACCACTGAGAATTCAAAAATTATTGCAAATGCAATTCAATGGGGAGGCATCAATGCTCTGCCATCTTGGATTCATTTGAGTATGGTTTCTGACACCGTGAATGCAGGTGCAACTTCAACGGTTGTAGTAAGTTTTCAAACAACAGGATTGCCAGCAGGAACATATTATGCCAACTTAGGAGTCGCAAGTAATGATCCAAGCAATCCATTGGTGAATTTACCTTGTACACTTACAGTGTCTGGTAACCCATTCGTTGGATTATCTGATCAGTGTTTGAATTTTGGTTCAATCATGCAGAGTACTTCTATGAATGACACGTTCCAAGTTATTAATAATGGATGTGACACTTTATTTGTTAGCTCAATAACTTCTAACTCTGCTCAATTTACTGTGAGCTCAGGATTTTCTTATATCCTTCCAGGTTCATTTGGAGATGTCGTTGTCACATTTAGCAGTGGAGCGCTAGGTACATTCACTGGTACTATTTCTATTCTGAATAATGATGTTGACACATCTGTTTGTTTATCTGGTTCTACGTTCCCTGCTCCAGTAGTGAATACTTCTGCTAGTTCAGTGAGTGAATCATTACCTGCATGTGGGAATACAGGAACACAAACTTTTGACATTAACAACAATGGTCCGAATGGTAGTATCATGAATTTTACACTAGGTAATTTACCGGCATGGGTGTCTGCTTCACCAACAAGTGGAACAGTATTGCCTGGAACACCTCAAACAATTACGTTGACATTTACAACGGGAACACTTGCAGGTGGATTGCAAACGGGAGCATTAAATATTTCTTCGAATGATCCTGTAACTCCAAATAAAGTTGTGACATGTTCTTTGACGGTTGGGAACAATCCATGTATGGATTATACCTATACATCTAATACATGTACTGGGTTTGCACAATTCACTACAACTTCAATCAATACTCCAACTACTTATCATTGGGATTTTGGTGATGGCGATACTTCAAACGTTGCTAATCCTTCTCATGGCTTCCTAACCAATGCTTCATTCATTGTAACAGTAATCGGTTGTAATGCTGACGGATGTGATACTGTGACTCAAACTGTAAATTCAATAGTGACTGGCCCTATAGCAACTAGCTGTTACCCGTCCACTCTTACATATTGTTGTGGAATTGGAATCACAAATTTCCATTGTGGCGTTCTTGGTATTCATGAAATTTTTAAAGTTTCTGGCGATGCAATAGATGGGTACAAAGATTATACTTGTACAGATACAGTTACGCTTTTAACTAATTATCCATACGACATAACTGCACGAACGGGCTTCACGTATCCAGAAGCATTCTTTGCATGGTTAGATTGGAATGGCGATGGAAGTCTTGACCCGGTAACTGAATTAATACATTCAGATACGGCATTGACAAATCACGCAGGTACATTTATTATTCCTGGAAATGCTGTAGTGGGACAACCATTACGTTTACGTATCTCTTCTGATTATGTTGGAACAGGTGGAGCAGCTCCATCTCCTTGTGCTGATTTGCAATTTGGTCAGGTAGAAGATTACTCTGTGTTTATTTCTTTCTATGATGGAATTTCGAATTTGGTAAATGATATCGCATTCTCTGTGTATCCAAATCCATTTGATCGTTCATCGAATATCGAATACAATTTGAAGAACACTTCTAATGTAACAGTAGAAGTTTATAATATGATGGGTGCAAAAGTTCAAAGCTTTGCAAAAGAAGAATCACAAATTGCAGGAAAACATTCTTACCAATTTGTTGGTCAATCAGCGGGGGTGTATTATGTAAAGATATCTGCTAATGGCAAAACTGCTGTTCAGAAGGTAATCAAGATGTAATACGTTTCTTTCAATAGTAGAATTAAAAAATCCCGACTCGATTATTCGAGTCGGGATTTTTTTTATAAATAATTTGATAGAAGTTAATGTCCCATTCCAGTAAATGATTTATGAATTCTCCTTTTTCTTTTACTGCTCTTGTGAAAGTTGTCTGAGAGAATACTAATGTTGCCATCCACTTCAAGAATTGCAAGATTGACATCTTCTATCTTTTCTACTCCATGTTCTCGAACTACTGCAGATAGTTCCTCGTGTGTAATTTTTTCCAACTTCAAATTTTCTTCCAAAATTTTTCCATTATGAATGAGCATCACTGGACTACCCTGAATGAATGCACTAATTTTTTTCTCCTTGAAGAGGATTTGTTTGAATAAAAAATTGACAAGAAATAAAGACATTGCCGCAATAATACCACCAATCAAAGTATTGTCGGGCCCCACCATAGCATTCTGAACAGAGTTGCTAATGAGTAAGATAAAAACAAGGTCGGTAATTGATAATTGAGAGAGTTCTTTTTTGCCAAACACACGAATACCTACGATAATGAAAAGGTAAACAATGATACTACGGCCTATTATTTCTAAGTAAGGTTGAAACATGATTTTCGAATTTAAAATGAAAGTAGAATTTTTATCTTTGACAAATGAAATATAAAAAACATATTTTTATTTGTACCAATCAACGGGGTCCTGGGCTAAGAAAATCTTGTGGTGAAGAATGTGGAATGAGTTTAGTCAAAGAATTCAAAAAGCAACTGAAAGAAAGCAAACCCAATTTTTCTGTGAGAGCACAAAAGTCTGGGTGTTTGGATATGTGTGAACTCGGTCCAACGATTGTTGTATATCCGGAAGGAATTTTTTATGGAGGAGTGCAAGAGTCCGATGTAAAACAAATCGTTGAAGAGCATATAATGAACGATCGACCTGTGGAAAGACTAATGATTGATCTTACTAAATTGGAGTAATGGATTCATCGCTTGAAAAATATCGACAAGATTTAGAGATCATACGTGAAACTGCAGCACAATTGATTCGTGATTTTAGCATTCACAAACTTGAAATAGTTTTTAGTGGAAATGAATTAACGGCTTATGATGAATTAATATTCCAGGTGGAACCATTCATCGCAGATATGTACAAAAATAATAGATCAGGATTTCAGGTGCTACTGTATCAAATTGACATTTCAGAACAATCGTTTAAAAAGGTAATATCGACTTCTTTGCCAGAAAATTTTTCGAAGAGAATATCAGAAATGATTATTCAGAGAGAGTTTCAGAAAATTCTGACAAAGAGGTTTTTCAGATAATTAGTAATTATTCTTGTTGATAAAAACAATTTGGTTAACTAACTTGTTATAAATAATTCATGGGAAAATATTCAATAAAAGATTTAGAGCTACTCACCGGGATTAAAGCACATACGCTAAGAATTTGGGAACAGCGCTATAAAATGCCCGTTCCCAAACGCACAGAAACTAACATTCGTTTTTACGACGACGACGATTTGAAGTTGATGCTGAATGTATCTCTACTCAATCAAAATGGCCATAAGATTTCTGAGATTACAAAATTATCAGCTAAAGAGATCAGTGAGTTAGCATTGATTCACTCCATTCAATCAAAGAATAATTCGGCCCATATTCAAACAATGATTTCAGCAATGATTGATTTGGATGAAATTGCTTTTGAGAAAATGCTTTCGACTTGCATCTTGCAATCTGGTATTGAGCACACCATGATGGAAGTTATTTTTCCTTTTCTTAATTCGGTGGGTATGATGTGGCAAACCGGTGCAATTGATCCTGCCTACGAGCACTTCGTTTCAAATTTAATTCGTCAAAAGATAATTGTGGCAATTGAAGGCCAAACGATCAATCGTAATTCAGATGTCAAAAAGTTTTTATTATTCTTGCCGGAAAATGAACACCATGAATTAGGGTTACTATTTGCTAATTTTATGATCAGAAAAAGTAATCAGCATTCTTTATACCTAGGGCAGAACGTTCCATTGAATGATGTTCACAAAGTTGGGAAAAGATATAATCCTGATATCATTCTCACCTCTATGACCTCCACTTTTACACATGATTTTGCAAATGAAGTTCTGATTGATTTGAAAAAACATTTCCCCAATTCAAAAATTTTGACCACCGGACGATTTTTCTCTATCAATAAAGCCAAGCTTTCCTCTGAAATGGAACTGGTAGCCCATCCTCAGGACCTTAGTAAGTATTTCTAATAGAACTTTTAAATGAAATGAAACCCCATTTGAGGCTCAAATCACCTTGTTTAATTATTTATGAAAATAATTAAACAAAAAGTTGCTTTTATTGCTTTTAGTCCGTAGGTTTGTTTAACAATTAATAATAATAGTTAAACAAAACTGCCATGAGAACTTCCAACGATTTCAAATTAAAAGTATCCAATGAGGCCAATCCATTAAAGCATTACGCTATTAAACTTACACACGATCAGGAAGAAGCGGAGGATCTGGTTCAGGATACGATGTTAAAAGCGTTCATCAATGAAGAAAAATTTATGGAGGGAACGAACTTGAAAGGTTGGTTATATACTATGATGAAAAATATTTTCATCAATAAGTATAGAAGAGCGATGAAGTCAAGAATTTTTAATGATGGAACGGAAGGGCAGTATTATTTGAATTCAGCTGTTTCGTTGCAAAATAATTTAGGAGAAAGCAATATGACTATGAAAGACATTTCGACAGCTTTGGGGGAATTATCAGATAATTTGAGAACTCCTTTTATGCTGAGTTATCAGGGATATAAGTACGAAGAAATTTCGACTCATTTAAAAATTCCTTTAGGAACGGTAAAAGTTCGCATTCACAATGCCAGAAAAGAGTTGATGCAAAAACTGGAAGCATATAAATTTCATGACAAATAAAAATTAAACGATTGTCAGTTGGAAGAGAAATCAAGAAATGGTTTCTCTTTTTTTATGCCTTTTATTTTTGAGAGTGTTTAATAATTTCCTTTTCCGTCTGTACCTTCACCCAATGAAAATAGGTGTAGTAGTTTTTCCAGGTTCTAATTGCGACGAAGATATGATTCATGTTCTTCGTGATGTATTACGTATGAACGTAATTAAATTATGGCATAAAGACCACGATCTTCAGGGTTGCGATTTTATCATTCTGCCCGGCGGTTTTAGTTTTGGCGATTACTTACGTTCAGGAGCAATTGCACGATTCTCTCCCATCATGCAAGAGGTAATTAATTTTGCCAGCACTGGTGGTTTTGTTTTTGGAGTGTGTAATGGTTTTCAAATATTGTGCGAAGCAGGATTATTGCCTGGAGCTTTGTTACATAATGTGAATCATAAATTCTTATGCAAGAACACATTTATCAGAGCCGTAAATAATGAATCAATGTTGACATCAGGAATTGATCTAGCATTGGTACTAAAAATTCCGATTGCACATGGTGAAGGAAACTTTTTTGCTGATGAGGCAACACTACATTCGATGAATGATAACGGTCAAGTATTATTTAGATACTGTGATGAAGACGGAAATGTAACCACAACATCGAACCCAAATGGATCAATGGAAAATATAGCAGGGATATGCAATACTTCAAAAAATGTTTTTGGAATGATGCCTCATCCTGAGAGAGCGGGAGAAGGAATTTTAGGTAATACAGACGGAAAAATAATTTTTGAATCACTTTTTGGAATAGTGAATTCCTAAAAAAATTAAGAATAAAAAAGGCCTGCTAAAATTATCTAGCAGGCCTTTTTATTTTTCATTCGTTTTCCGAAATGAAATAAGTTGAATATTTATTGAACAATAATTTTCTCATTAAAACTACTACCATCTAACAACAATCTTGCAAAGTATACCCCAGATGCAATTCCTTCTAAAGAAATTTCATAGGTGGATCCTGGGGTACTATGATTCATTGACTTGCTTTCGATAATTTGTCCAGCGACATTTGTTAACTGAAAGAATACATTCTCAGTAGCTTGCGACACTGAAAAATATAATTTATCGTTGGCCGGATTTGGGTAAATATCAAAAGGATTATTGGAAGCGATATCATTTATGCCAACAGCAAATGTAACATTAGCACAATCTGTATTAGAGCAATTGTTCGCATCAGTAACCGTAACACAGTAATTGGCAGGAGTAGTAACAGAAATAGATTGCGTAGTTTCTGATGTTGACCAATTGTAAGCGGGATATGATGGAGAAGCAGTAATAATATATGTTGAGCCAATTGCAATGCTTGTGTCTGCACCCACGCTCACACTCGGAATTGAATTCACAATTGCAGTGGCAGTAGTGCGGCTACTTGGGCAAGCTAAACCTGTTTGTGCATAGTATGTTGTATTCCCGGAAATGGAAGGTGTGGTAAAAGTAGAACCACTTGCCAATGGAGCTCCACCGCTAGCAGCAGAAAACCAGTAAACATTTCCAGTGGTTACAGCATTCAGTGTTACACTGCCAGTACCACAACGTGATACATCTGCAACAGCAGGGGCGCCTGAATTACCATCTAAAGTAATTGTAACGACGATTGTGTTTTGAGCAGGAGTAACATCATTTGTATTGAGAGTTGAAATTGTGAAAGTGTAAGTGCCGCCACCAGAAGTATTGATAGGAGTGGAGAATGTTAGAGTGTCTACATCTTGAGGATGAAATGCATTTGGATATGTTCCATTAATAGTTTGTGAAAGATCGCCAGTGATAACAGCTTGTGCAGGTACATTGGGAACAATATCATTTCCAAAATTTCTGATAATAATTTTTACATTAATGCCCGATCCTCCGCAAGTACTAGTTGTAGGAGAAACAAGAACTGTAGGAACAATGTATGTCAAGAGATTGGCAATATTTCCATTCGCATCTGTCTTGACAACGAAAGCTTCTTCACCATTAAAACCAAAGCTACCAGTATGTCCAGCTAGAATAAATCCTCCATCAGTTGTTTCTTGTCCGCTATATCCATGATCATGATTATTTCCACCGAAAGTTCTTGACCAAAGTGAATCTCCATTAGCATTTGCTCGCATGATCCACATATTTGGATTTAATGGACCTGTACTACTTGTTGTTCCGCTCATAACCAAACCACCATCTGAAGTCAATTCGATTCTATGAAAATCATCAGGTGCTGAACCACCGTAAGTTTTCGTAAAAATAATTGCACCCGATGTATCTGTTTTAACAAGATAGCCATCATCACCTCCAACTCCTGCACCATTTGTACTTCCTACCAAATAATATCCATCGGGTCCTATTGCTATACATTCAATATTGTCTGTCCCGATTGTCCCAAATTTTTGAGTCCAGAGAATATCTCCAGAATCATCTGTACGAATAAGAAATTGATCAAAACCATTTGCTCCATTACTACTTTGTCCACCAAGTAAAAATCCACCGTTGGGAAGTATTTTAATGGTATTAGCATCGTCATAGCCAGCGTTTCCATAACGTTTAAGCCAAAGTGAATCGCCATTTGCATCGACACGGTAAAAGAAGGCATCATAATATTGAGCAGGGGAAGAAGTTGTATATCCTACAATTCCAAAAGTACCGTCAGCCAACTGAACAATATCTTGTGCCCGATCTTTTCCCGATCCGCCCCAAGTCTTGGACCATATTAATTGCCCCGACCCGTTTAACTTTGTAAATAAAACATCATCAGATACACCAGTAACACTATTCGTGTAACCACACATCACAAAGCCGCCATCGGAAGTATTAATAATTTTGTAGAATAAATCTTTTTTACTTAATCCAGTGTTATGACGAAACGTCCATAAAGTATCACCCATGGTATTAATTCGAACTACATAAGCATCAGTATCGCTCACTGTAGAATCGGAAGTGTAGCCAGCGATTGCATAACCTCCCGAAGGAACTTCAATAACACTTCTAAAGACATCAGTGCTTTTGTTACTGAATAATTTTTCCCAAGTGGTTTGTCCAAAACAAAAACCAGACGATAGGATCAAACTCATAATAAAAATTTGTATTTTTTTCATTTTGATTGTAATTTAATTTTTAATTAAAATAAGAAAACTGACACACAAAGTGACAGTCTAATAGATGATAACGATGGATTATTTATTCCAAAATAATATTTCTGGTAACTGTTCCAGTTGGTGTTATTAAATTAATAAAATATACACCTGCAGATTGCAGGGTGAAGTCGAACATTTTATTATAATTTGCATTTTCCGTATGCTTATCAGAAACGATTACTTTTCCTAGTGCATCTGTAATTTTTAATTCGAATTTTATTGTAGGGTCATTCACTGATACATTGAATGTTCCAGCTGCTGGATTTGGATAGATTAATAATGCTTTGTCAGTTTTTTGATCGATCACATTATTAATAACATTAACGGTAATTGAATCGGAGCCTACACAAGAATTTACATCGGTTACAGTCACATAGTAGAAACCAGCTATTCCTGTTGTTATTGTTTGAGTTGTGGGCCCATTGCTCCAAACATAACTTGGATATCCAGCACCAGCATCAAGGGTAACTGTTTGTCCGCTGTTAATACTAATTAGTGACGGGCCGATATTTATTACAGGAGGAGTAAAGATGGTAATAGTTGCAGGTGTTCGAATACTGCTACAAGTTCCATCATTTGCTTCTGCATAAACAGTAGCAGAAGAAGAAAAGTTGTCAGTATAAACTCCCGAGGTAGCCAATAAAGAACCACCAGTTGCCAAAGTGTACCACGAAATTGGATTTCCAGCACTTGCAGAAACCATCACAGATCCAGGACCACAATTAGTCCCATCAATTGTTACAGGAGCTGCAGGACGAGGATTAATTGTCGCTGTCAATGGAACAGCATTACTAACACAACCTGCTATACCAGCTACAGCATAGTATGTTGTTGAGGTTGATAATACAGGAGTCGTAAAAGTATTTCCAGTAGTGAGCAATGTTCCACCTGGAGCATCATACCATGAAATAGGGTTTGCAGAAGTTGCATTGAGAGTAAGTGAAACTGGTCCGCATGCTGTAGTATCTTGAGTAATGGGGTCAGCGGCAGTTGTTGCAATAATTGCATCAACTGAAGAACGTGGGCTAGGACACGCCATTGTTGTTTGCAAATAGTAAGTCGTAGTGGAGGTCAATGATGGAGTTGTAAAGGTTGGTCCGGTAGCTAATAATGTTCCACCTGATGCAGCATCATACCAGTAAATAGTATCCGATGCAGTCGCAGTAAGAGTAATTACTCCAGGACCGCAATTAGAAACGTTACTTGAAGATGGAGATGCATTGTTGATGATTGTAGCAACAACAGCAGTTCGAGAACTTACACAACCGTTGTTTGCAGCTTGAGCATAGTAAGTGGTATTCGAAGAAATAGAAGGAGTTGTAAAAATCAAATCATTTCCTAAAGTAATCCCGCCTACAGGACTATTCCACCAGGTAACAGTGTCGATTGATTGAGCTGAGAGAACAACTGTTCCCGAACCACAACGATCAGCATTAGTACCAACCGGAGCATCAACTGTTGTGATGTCTGCAACAACGGGAACTCTAGAACTTGGGCATGCACCCATTGCCTGAGCATAATAAGTTACAGATGAACCAAGAATTGGAGTGATAAAATTATAGGTAGTAGCTAAGAGAGCACCTCCAATTTGTTGATCATACCAACCAACAGGAAAAGCAGAAGAGGCCGTTAACGTAACAGAAATAGGTCCACAAGCAACAACATCGCTTGTTGTTGGATCTACAACAGAATTGATGGTAGCTTCTACAGCAACGCGTGCGCTGGGGCAATTTGTACCTGCAGAAACATAGTAAGTAACACTACTGTTTAAATAAGGTGTAGTGAAAGAGGTACCAGAATAAAGCAAAGTTCCGTTACTTGCTGCATCATACCAATTAATGGAATCAGGTGAACTTGCCGTAAGAGTAACAGTGCCTGGTCCGCAGTTAGAAACATTTGAAGAAGTTGGAGTTATAGCTTGAGAGTTGATGATAGCTTGAACGGCAATTCGTGGGGAGCATCCACCTACTTCCAAATAATAAGTCGTTGTTGAACTTAATGATGGAGTTGTAAATGAATTTCCTGTTCCAAGTAATGTACCTCCAATTGCTGCATCATACCAATTTGTAGAACCAAAAGAATTAGCTATTAAAGTAACAGT
>JANLRG010000284.1:0-1717 GCA_031361545.1 Bacteroidota bacterium | reverse complement strand
GGAGTTCCGCATTGATGCCCATCCTGCTTGGGATTATTCAGGGCGATATGTAATTTTTAATGGCTATGAAGGCAATACAAGAAGCGTGTTTATAGCAGATTTGAAAGACGTTTTAAAAAATTAAAAATTAAAAAAATGACTCAACGATTTATTGGTTTTTCAATAGCATTTATATTGTTTTTATGTAATTTACAAGCACAAACATCGAAAGTAGCCGCTCAAAGTACGGCTTGTTTAACCGATGCGAATTGGCAAAAACTACCCGAACACCCCCGTTTGTGGGCTAATAAGGCACGCATAGATGCGTTGAAAAACCAAACCGATGAAGTCTCTCAACAGCTTTTAGCTTTGCTAAAAAACGGGGCGGAACGGACGCTTGTAGCTGAAAAAATAGTGTATCCGACCATAGGTTTCAAATTCGGAGCCGTACGCAATGTGCAAGGGCGCATTTTGAGTTTGGCATTGGCTTACCGTATTTTTGGCGATAAACGTTATTTGGAACGCGCTCGGCAAGAGTTGATGCAGTTGGCTGAATTGCCTGATTGGTGTCCAACGCATTTTCTCGATGTCGGTGAAGCAAGTTTGGCGGCAGGCATCGGTTTGGATTGGTTATATGATGAATTAACACTTGATGAAAAGGAAAAAATAACGCAAGCCATTATTAAAAATGCACTATTGCCTTCATTAGAAGCTAAGGAAGTGGCAAATAATAAAAGTTGGGTCAATGGAAATTTCAATTGGAATCCTGTTTGTCATGCTGGATTGAGCGTCGCTGCTTTGGCAATTGCCGAAAAAGAGCCACAATTGGCACGGCAGATTGTCGAACGCGGCATTAAAAACTTACCGTTTGCAGGTGAGGCGTATGCACCCGATGGAGCGTATCCCGAAGGTATGAGTTATTGGTCGTATGGAACGACTTTTTATATTTTTGAAATTGAAACCTTACGCAGTGTATTTGGGACGACGTGTGACTTAGAAAAAATGAGTGGCTTTCTAAAAACAGCCGATTATAAAAATCAAATGTTGGCACCGTCAGGTCTGGATTTTAATTATTCTGATTATCATTCACAAGATCAACATGAACCGATTTTGCTGTGGTTTGGGCGTGAAACAGGACGTTTTGACTTAGTTGAAAGCGAATTGAGCTATATTGAGCAAGCGCACAAGACGATAATTACAGAAAAAAACAGCAAAAAAGGAACGGGAAGCCGACATTTTCCGCTTGAATCCTTGTGGTGGCAACCTGCTTTAAAATCAAAAAGCAGTACAGCCGCGCCTTTACATTGGACCGCAAAAGGCGGTTTGCCGATGGCGTTTATTCGCTCATCTTGGAACGACCCCAAAGCGAGTTTTGTCGCCATAAAAGGCGGTACACCCAACAATTCTCATGCTCACATGGACGTAGGCAGCTTTATTTTAGAAGCAGACAGCGTGCGTTGGGCAGTGGATTTAGGTACTGAAAGTTATGATAAAATGCGCGCTGCCAAACTTGATTTGTGGAATTATGGGCAATATAGCGACCGTTGGACGACCTTCCGTTGCGGTCCCGAAGGACACAATATCATGCGTTTTGATACCGCTCGACAAGACATTTTAGGCTTCGGAACGATTGAAAAACTACCTAATACTGAGGGGGTAGTGGGCGATGTTGTTGACCTCACTTCGCTCTATAAATCTAAAGTTGAACGAGCAAATCGCACTATAAAACTGAACGCTG
>JANLRG010000281.1:0-2306 GCA_031361545.1 Bacteroidota bacterium | reverse complement strand
ACTGAGGGGGTCGGTTGATTGTTCGATGAATGGGCAGGAAGTGTCGGTGGAGTAATGGGTAATGGGTAATGGGCTCCAGTATGGGGTAATTACTCATTACCTATAATTTGTATTTCTTTTGCTGCCTGTTCGCACAGTTTTTTGACATTTTCAAAATCCTGTTGAATGGATTGCAAGTCTTGATTAACAGCGGCATTTTCTATGGCATCCAGCGAGGGATGCAAGGCTGCATCTAAGCCGACGAAAGCCACTGTCGTCTTCATATTGTGCGCGAGGGATTTTATGAGGTTAAAATCTTGGATATTTATTGCCTGATTTAAGTCCCCTATTTCCTGCGGCATTTGTTCTATAAATTGAGTGAGCATGGCTTTCACAAAAGTCGTATTACCTTTTGACAACTCTTGTAAGTAATTCAAATTCAATATTTTATCTTGATTTTGACCATTTTTTAAAGGCGGTGTCACAGCGAGCAGAGCATTATCATTGCGAAAAATGAAGCCATCTGAGGAGGTATTATTTCTCGCATTTTCATTAAATGGCAATTGCTCAATCGTTACGAATTGAGCAATCAGAGCACGGAGTTTATCTTCTCGAATGGGCTTGGGGAGGTAGTCGTTCATGCCTGCACTGAGGCATCGCTCGCGCTCGCCTGCGAGGGCATGAGCCGTGAGGGCGATAATGGGCGTTCGGATTTTAAGGTCATCTCGGATTTTTTGAGTGGTGGTATAGCCATCCATTTCAGGCATTTGGATGTCCATCAAAATAAGAGAATAGGGTTCTTTTTTAAGGTATTCAATGGCTTGTCGACCATTTTCAGCGATGGTAAAATTCAATTGCCAACTCGTCAAGAGTTGCTGCATGAGGTCTTGATTGAGTTTATTATCTTCTACCACCAAAACTTTTACCCCCTCAGTATTTGAGGCATTTTGAGCGATATTGGCAGATATTTTTTCATTAAAATCAAGTTGTAATTGTTTATCCGAAATTTTATAAGGCATACAAAAAGTAAAAGTTGAACCTTTATCCACCACGCTCGACACTTCAATAATGCCGCCTTGCAACTCAACAAGGTTTTTGACAATTGATAAGCCTAAACCTGAGCCGCCAAAACGGCGCGTAATATCCGAAGAGGCTTGGCGAAATCTATCAAAAACAACCTCTAATTTATTCTTTGGAATACCGATACCTGTATCACGCACTTCAAAACAAAGTCTGACGTGCTTCTCTGAGTTTTCAATAAATGATTGATTGGCATGGCTCGGCGTTGATAAAACACTGACTGCAATGCTGCCTTTGTCGGTAAATTTTATGGCATTGGATATTAAATTTACTAAGATTTGAGTCAATCGAACAGCATCACCTTCTATAATATCAGGCAATTCGGGGGCAATATCCACAGTTAAAACCAAGCCACGCAGTCGGACTTTCTCTCTAAACATCATTTCAATATCTTGTAAAGTGCCTCGTAGGCTAAAAGGAGCAGATTCTAAGCGCATCATACCCGCTTCAATTTTTGAAAAATCAAGAATATCATTGACAATATTCAACAAATTTTCACCCGACGTTTGAATAGCATTGACCTGTTGGTTTTGAGTATCATCTAATTTTCCTTTCTGCAAAAGATTGGTAAAACCGATGATGGCATTCAACGGCGTGCGAATTTCGTGGCTCATATTTGCCATGAATTGGTCTTTGAGTTCAGTAGCTTGTCGTTCGCGTTTATGCGATTCGTCGAGCTGTTTGATGAGTTTAGCTTGACTATTCAACCTCAAAATGACAAAAACAGACGCTAATAACAAAGCAAGACCTGAAATAATAGCCAACCAAATACTCGAATTAGCGGCATTCGCACTATCCAAATCATTGGAATGGAGCAAATCACTGACCTCATCTTGTTGGGCATCGTCAATATCGTCGGTGAGTTTCAAAATGCTATCAGTCAAGCGTTTGCCTCTGTTGGTATTGATGACTTGCTCGGCTGCTTTTTTTCCATGCGCATAAAATTCATCGAGAATGTGTTGGTTGAATTTAATTTTTTCATCCACCAAATATTTCAATTGATTGGCTTGTTTCACCGCTTGCTTTTCGAGCATGGACTCTTGCACCAATGCCAAATCGGATTTGACATCTGCTATGTCTTTTTCAATGTCTATAATGTGGCTTGAATCCTGCGTGATAACGACACCGCGTATTTGGGATTCTACGGTCAATAAATCAGAGCGAAGTTTTTCAAGTTGTGAAGCAGTTTGGAATTCATTGAGCGCTTGTTCATTGCCATCTATGAGGTTGGAAATACTGCGTTTAGC
>JANLRG010000238.1:0-3526 GCA_031361545.1 Bacteroidota bacterium | reverse complement strand
GATTCTGAAAATCGGATGACGGAAGCCATATATTCCGATATTGGCAATTCAGGCACCGTCACAGGCAATCGCTATGATGAAAAACTGACGTATGATATTCGAGGCAATATCAATACTTTGCAGCGTTGGGGCTTAAATGGCAGTTGTCAATATCACGAATGTGAATAGCACTTTGAAATATGAATATGCGCTGAAAGACCATTTAGGTAATACAAGGATTATGTTTTGTGATAAAAATGGCGATGGCAAAGTAAGCACAAGTTCCACCCAAGAGAACAGTGAAATAACACAAGAGAACCATTTTTATCCGTTTGGCTTCAATATGGAGGGTACTTGGCAGAATACCCCCTCAGTATTGGACAACAAATATGGCTACAACGGCAAGGAATTTAATGATGATTTTGGTTTGAATTTGAATGATTATGGCGCACGGTTTTATGACCCTGCAATTGGTAGGTGGCATTCGTTTGACCCTTTGGCTGAAAAAACATCAAATCTTACTCCTTTCCATTATGCAAATAATAATCCGGTGAATATGATTGATAGAAATGGAGGGTATGCTGTTTCTGTTCATTATGAAATAACATACAATGCTCTCATACAGTTGGGATATTCAAAAGAAAAATCTGATTTAATAGCTCATTATGCGAGTACATATGCTGATCATCCTCCTGCGAAAGCAGGTGCAGCTGATTTTATTCTACACCCTTTAGAAACTAAAACCCATTTGCAAAGAGAGGGAATTAATTACGATCCTACTAAGGATTCTCAAAAGGAGGAAAATAGTCAATGGCACGCAATGATGAGTGATGCTGAAGCTGCTGGAGGTATGACAGAAGAACAAGCTGCTAATCGTGGACTTGCTTTTGGTTGGGATAAGATATTTGAATATGCATCAGAAGGGAGTCAAGATTTAGGAAAATTAGGTCAAGGATTACATGCATTACAAGATGCAGTAGCTCATAATGGGGTAAAAACAAGTGACCACTTAGGATTCAATCTTTCATCAGCGAGAAAATTTTACAATGATATGTATGGAGATACAAGACAAGCCTCCAATCTTACAAAGTCTGCAATAGTGGTATTAAATTTACTGGAAGGGAATAAAGTGTCCTTAAAAGTAGGTGATAGAATAAATCTTACAGGTATGTCAGATAAACAAAAAAGTCAAATAGTAAAATCATTACAAGAACAGGGATTTACTACACAAAATTGTGTATCTCAACAAAATGATAGAAAATGAAAATTATAATTTCCATATTAAAAGCTGTAATTTTTATTTTATTTATTTTAGATATATTTTATTTCGGAATAGCAAACGGTAGTGGACATGAAATTCCAATAAAAACAAACCTTTCTATTTTCTGTACTGGTTTTTTTTTAGCTATACTATTCTTTCTATTATCATATATATCAAAAAATAAATTTAAGTAATTACCTGATGGCATGGCTTGTTCATAAAGACAAGCCATAAAAAAGCCACGGCTCGCAAGCGGATGTGAGCCTATAAAATCAGCGAAATACTGAGGGGGTAGCCCAACAGAAAAAAGTTCTTTGACATAATGAAAACAGCAAAAGGTATTCGAGGCAATATGACAGCCGACCCGAATAAAGATATTACCAGCATAGCCTACAATCATCTTAATCTACCAACGACCATTACTTTTACGAATAGCCGAAGCATCAGCTTTATGTACGATGCAGGGGGGAATAAACTACGTAAAACAGTCGTTCAGAGCGGGAGTACGGTATATACCCAAGATTATGTTGGTGGTATTGAATACCGCAATGGTGTACTCGAATCTATTTTTCATGCCGAAGGGCGTATAACGAATGTCAATAGCACTTTGAAATACGAGTATGCACTAAAAGACCATTTAGGTAATACACGCATAATGTTTTGTGATAAAAACGGAGATGGTTTAGTGGTGGTGGGTTCCTCACAAGAGTCAAGCGAGATAACGCAAGAGAACCACTACTATCCTTTTGGTTTAGCGATGGAAGGTAAATGGCTCAATACCCCCTCAGTATTGGACAATAAATACACCTACAACGGAAAGGAATTTAATGATGATTTTGGTTTGAACTGGAATGATTATGGAGCGCGGTTTTATGACCCTGCTATAGCACAGTGGAGTTCTTTTGACCCGAAAGCAGAGAAAATGCGTAGCTATTCGCCTTATAATTACGCTTTTAACAATCCTATGCGGTTTATTGACCCTGATGGAATGCAATCAAAAGATATCATTATTCAAGATAAAGACAACAAAGGAATGAATGTTAAATATGATAAAGGAAAAATGTATGAAACAAAATTTAATGAAAAAACTAAAAGATATGAATCAACAGGAAAAGAATATACAGGCGGAGGATATATTAAGGGGGTTGCAAATGCCTTAGATTATATAAAAAACTCTGATCCAAAAGCTGCGCAGGTTATTGATAAACTTGAATCTTCAAAATCAACACATACAATTGGCAATTTTAGTAAAAAATCAATGGAAGGTGGGGGTTCAATAAATTATCCTACAGGGCTGGGAACCCATACTAAATTCACTCCAGAGAAAGATGACAAAAATTTTACTGGTGTTGCTACATTGGCGCATGAACTCAAACATGCCTATAATATAGAGATAGGACAGAAAGATCTTACAAGGTTGCCTAATACTCAAAATAACCAAATGACTTATAGTGAGGCAGATGCAGTTAACTTCCAAAATCTTATTCATGCTAAGTTAGGAATAGACGCAAGAACTAAGTATGGTGATTACGATTTGAAGGAAAATAAGTTGCTTAGAGATACCAATGATTATAAAATTAATCCGCTTGAAAATAACTATAAAAATCAATAATAATGAAGATATATTTCATCAACTTATTTTTAATATCAAGCATATATTTACAAGCTCAAGAAATTTCAACTAAGGATAATTATAATGCAGTAGTTGTAGATTTAACGAGAAGCAGTATTTTTGTTTGTTTCCCGATATGGGTGCAAAAAAAGGATGGCTCAGTTTTTAGAGCTTTAACAAGTAATTATGGTCTATTCAGTTGTTATTATAATAATAAGACTGATTACCCGATAGAATTTGCTGATACAGTTGGAGATATATTAAATTTTGAATTTGTAGGTTTAAAATTAGATAAGTGCCCAAAATTGAAAGATAATATTATTGATAATTCTTTGTATAAGAAATTAGTAGACAAAGGTATTAAAAGAACAATAAAAAAATATTTTGATGTTGTTGGTAATAAAAATAATGATAGCAATTTAAAAGTAAAACGAAAATACCTTTCTATGAAAAGTATTTTGACAATTTTATGTTTCATGTGTGATAATAATTATATCATAACATCTGATAATGATGGATTTTATATAGCAAACTACTGGATTAAGTAACCGCTGACACTGGAGTGTGTCCTGAACCCAAAGCGAAGGCTTTGAGATGCTATAAATAAGATGATGGTAGGTCCATCATACACGCTGTTCAGACGGAGTGTATAAACCACCTTATGGTGCTTTAGT
>JANLRG010000226.1:0-1357 GCA_031361545.1 Bacteroidota bacterium | reverse complement strand
AACAGGCTTAAATCAATCATATATTACAATGATAAAAGTATAAGTGAAGAGCCTCTGTTAATCCATAAAATAAATTATAGTGATACAATAGGTTCTAAATTAATGAATAAAATACCGTTAGAATTAGAATTACGATTAGGGACAGATTTTGATATTCAAACGATTAAACGTCATCTAACAGATAAAGATGGTTGTATTTATTATACAAGATTATCGAATGGGGCTTTACGACAGGAAGTTCACTATGCGCTTGAAAATGACGTTCAGAAAATGAGAGACATATATTATACAGGGCGTAATCTTGTTTTAAAAGTTGTCTATTATCCAACTTGTTATAATTTAGGTCCCTTTAGTACATCATTTGATAGCCATCAAAAAAGTAATGTTGAAGAGTATCATGAATATGAATATTTTGATTAACCCCGCTCGGTTGATATATGATTTTAGCTTTACAACGAATCAAAAATGAAAGAACGGGCTGCTGGTAAATGTGTCTGTGACCCGATGTAGCAGCAATCTATTTGAAATACAATAACCGCAATCAATTGGTGCTATCGCAAGATGGTAAGCAGCGCACACTCAATCAGTGGCTGGCTACACAATATGATGCTTTTGGTCGCCCGAGTGCTTCGGGTTTTGCCACGAGTACAACGTTGAATACAGACGGTAATCCGACTTTAAATACAACATTAACAACAACGGATTATAGTACCACCGCCGGCGTGACACTCGGCAAACCCGAGAGAACTAAAAACTATCATGGCATTTATCTTGAGTCATTTATGCAATATGACAGTTATGGACGATTAAATAATTCGTATAGCAACAATCATTTGTACAGCCCGGGCGGTGCTATTAGTGCTACCAATTTCAGCGAAAAAGTGGCTATTAGTTACGATTTGGCGGATAATGTGCTGACTAAAACCCGCACGCACAAACCAAACGCCTCTACCACGCGCACCATATTGGAAATAACGGACTATGACAATGGCTTGCGCCTGAAAAGGGTAAAACATCAAGTAGATGCGATGGCAGAGCAGATTGTGAGCCAAATGGATTATACAATTAAAAATCAAGTGCAAACCAAGTGGATGGGAAAAGTAGGAGCATTTAACTTTTTACAAAAAGTGGATTATGCGTATAATGGTTTGGGTTGGTTGACAGGGATTAATCCACAAGCATTGACAGGTGTGCCTTGGTCTCTAACAAATTGTGTTTATCCTGCAGGTAGTACAATGAGTACAACAGATTTGGATTATAATGATTTATTCTCAATGGATTTGCGGTATGAAAATCCATTACAAGCCAATGCGCCGACAGGTACAACAGTGACCCCTCAGTATGGCGGCAATATTTC
>JANLRG010000200.1:0-1432 GCA_031361545.1 Bacteroidota bacterium | reverse complement strand
GGGCGAGGGGGTGTTCTCCAAATTTTTTCAAAAGTTTTTTTTCTCTATCCGCTTTTATCTTCACTCCGATTTCGGTTATTTCTTTGAATTTTTCAACGAGTTCGTTGAGTTCAAACTTTGGAAACCGAGTCTTGATGAAGTCAATTTTTTCTTCATTGCCGCAATTTCCAGGGCAAGACTCCACGATCTCTACAATTTTCAGAGCAAGTGCTTTTCTGTAAACATCGTCAAGTAAAAGGTTGTAAGTCGTGTCCAGTCCTACGCTCGCGGCTTTGAATTGGGTAATTATTTTTTCAAGGTCCGTTTCGTTGTCCAACATTTGTATAAGCCCACCTATTTGTCCCTGAATGGTAGTCAACCGTGTTTTAATATCTGATGTAAGGTCTTTTTGCAACATTGTTTGAAATGTTTGTCAAATTTAGTTATCACACTATTTTTTCAGCATTAAGGTACAAATGTTTGATGTTATTTTTATTTTTTGGGTTTCCGACAACGGGTGCACTGCCGTCATACCCGCCGCGTTTGGGTTTTGTTGAGCGTCGGCTTCGTTTGTTCAGCACATTTTTTTCAATATCTAATTTGCATACCCCTCAGTATTTTGCCTTTTTTTAAGCCTTTTTTAGTGTTTCAATGGCAACAACTCTTGTCTTCTTGTATTGGTGGACATTTTACTGTTCCATAGCTACAATAAACACAACAATCTCCTTGATTGGGCTTTAATACTTTCTTGCAATTCTCACACTCGTAAAAATATTGACAAGCATCTATCGGCATGGTTTCTTCTTTTTTATGTTCGCAGTTCGGGCAAGTAATTGTTGATTGCAAAACAACATTTACTTGTTTCGAGGTTTTTACGGTTGTCAAAGTACCCCCCTCAGTATTTCCGAAGATTTTGACCTTCAAAGTATCAAAAAATTGGCTGAAATTATTTTGTTTCATTACGATATTATTTTATGATTTATGGCTTTGTAGCCTGTTGAATTTATGGATTTTATGATGTCGTTTATCGTTGTCTGTTTGTCGTCAAAAGATACTATGGCATTGCCCTTTTCGTATGAAACGATTACTTCTGTTATACCTTTCAATTTGTTGATTTCTGATTTTACATGATGTTCGCAACCTGTACAAGTCATCCCCTCTATCTTAAATTCAACTTTCTGAATGGTCATTGTTGTGATTACAATGGTCTGATTTTCCGCTTTTGGAAAAAAGACGTGAGCATAACTTGGGAAAGACAACAACAAGGCGGAGACCACCGTGACGATGCTTAAAAAAGACTTGGTTTGCATAAATGGTGCTTTCTGTTCAACATGGCAACCACAATCGTCAATCGGTTGCGGTTTAAGTTTTTGATACCATGCAAAACCCAAAACCAAAACAGTTGAACCGATGAAATAAGGTCTTGCAGGCTCAAGCCATGAAAAAGTAGAAG
>JANLRG010000186.1:0-2925 GCA_031361545.1 Bacteroidota bacterium | reverse complement strand
GATTTGATGTTGCCCGATGGCGATGGCTTTAAGATTTTATCAGCATTGAAAAAACAGAATAGGGCAGAAGGGGTGATTGTTATTTCAGCAAAAGAAATGCTCGAAACCCGCATCGAAGGCTTTAATCTGGGTGCAGATGATTATCTAACCAAGCCGTTTCATTTGTCGGAATTGCTGGTCAGAATACAGGCATTAATAAGGCGAAAGAATTTTAAAGGCAATAACCTTGTCGCATTTAATGAAGTAGAAATTGATATTTTGTCTAAATCGGTGAGCGTTAAAGGGCATAAAATAGAGGTGACAAAAAAGGAAATAGATTTGCTTTTGTATTTAATTGGCAATAAAAACAAGGTATTGTCTAAAAGTGCGATTGCTGAACACCTTTCTGGCGACATGGCGGATATGCTGGATAATCACGATTTTGTCTATGCCCATATTAAAAATTTGAAAAAGAAATTGAGTGAAGCCGGTTGCGATGATTACATTAAAACTGTCTATGGATTAGGCTACAAATGGGAAAATGACTAAAAAACTTTTACATAAAACCTTACGGGCTTACTTGATTTTTTCAGTAATTGTGCTACTCATTTCAGCACCGTTATTCTATTTTATGATTGAAAAACTATACATCGAAGATGCCGATGAAGCGCTGTTTTTAAGGAAAAATGAATTCATAAAATACACAACCCCGCAAGTAAAACAAACGGATATTCCGATTTGGAATAAAATGAATCGGGATGTTAAAATTGAGGATGCTACCCCCTCAGTATTGAAAGATACTTTGTCTTATCGTTTTTATTACGATACACTTTATAAAGAAAACGAACCATATAGGGTCTTAAATGCCCCAGTCGTTATTGAAGGAAAGCCGTACACGTTTTCAGCCCGAATAAACTTGGTTGAAACAGACGATTTGATGAAAAGCATTACTTGGCTTTTTGCTTTTATCCTTCTTTTATTGCTCATAGGTCTGTATTTTATTACCCAAAAATTATCTATTCATCTTTGGAAACCTTTTTATCAAACGCTCAACACAATGGAACAGTTTGAAATTGATAAAGAAGCTCCCCTTGAATTTACAGCAACCAATATTGAAGAATTTGACCGCCTAAATCAAGCTATTTTAAAATTAATTAAAAAGAATACTACTATTTATAACAGTCAGCGTGAATTTATTGAAAATGCTGCCCATGAATTGCAAACGCCTTTGGCTGTTTTTCAAGTCCATATTGATACGCTGATGCAGCGTTCAGATGTGACGCAAGGGCAATCCGATATATTGGGCAACTTAAATACCGCAATTTCAAGGTTAAATAAGTTGAATAAAAACTTGTTATTGCTCTCTAAAATCGAGCATAATCAGTATATTTCAACCGACAATATTTTAATGAATACCATTTTTGATAAACAATCAGCCTTTTTCATCGAACAAGCCGAAGCTAAAAACATTGCTGTCACAATTGAGTTATTGGAACAAGTTTCTGTAAAAACCAATCCTGTTTTAGCTGAAATACTTGTGAGCAATTTGTTTTTAAATGCCATTCAACACAATATTTATAACGGCAATATTCACATAATCCTGTCTAAACAATCGCTTGCTTTTTCCAATTCGGGCATACCGAACCCCCTCAGTATAGACAAGTTATTTGAACGATTTTCTAAAATAAATCCTTCCTCGCAAGGCAATGGATTAGGTTTATCTATTGTCAAAAAAATTGTGGATATGAATGGTTGGAAAATGGATTATAAATATGAAAATGATGCTCATATTTTTGAAATATGGTTTTAAAATTCAAAATTTGATATGGCGGGAAAATTTGTAGGTGAAGAATTAGATTTAACCTTAAATACGGCTGTTTTATGATAAAATATAGAATCTCTTTGCTATTTTTGTTGGCTACCTCGTTGGTTGCAGCACAACAACGCACCTTGCTTGATTATCAAACATTGGCAAAGCGAAACAATCCTATTACCCAGCAAAATACAAATTTGCAAAAGGTTTTATTGCTTCAAAATGACATTATTAAAGCCCAATACAGTGCGCCACAAGTCAATTTCACGTCCGATTATTTATTTGCACCCTTCTTTTTTAACAATAAAAAAATTATTGCTATTACCAATGCGCCTGATGCCAAAGCAATTGGTTACGATGCAGGGATTACTAATGGTGGGATTTACTCTGCCCAATGGAATGTCAGTAAGAATTTTTTTATTGAAAAAACAATCCAAACGCTTTATAATCAAAATTTTGCAGCCACAAAATCCCTTGATTTGGCAACGCTCCAAGCCCTCCACGATATAGATAAAAACGTAGCCGACCAATATGTAAATGTGTATCAAGCGCAACAGCAAATAGTTTCTCTCAATAAAATCACGGATATTATCAATGAAAGAAATAGGGTAGTAGAGCAATTGGTGAAAAAAGGCTTACTGCCAGAGAGCGATTTTTTATTGATGAAAATTGAATTAAAAAATCAAGAAACCAGCATTGAGGCGCAACGCCTTCAAATTTCAAATGCTTTTGCCCAACTCAACACGGCTGTCAATTCTCAAGATACCACCATTTTTACTTTAGATATGCCAAATATTGTGCGAAATCCCTTAGATCAAGCCTATAATTTTGAAACACGATACGCCGCCGATAGTCTTAATTTCATCATGCAGCAAAGAGTCAGCGAATTGAAATATGTACCGCAGTTTGGTATATTCGGCAATGCAGGTATTAACAGCACCGACATTAGAAATATATACCGCAATCTCGGTTTTAGCGCAGGGGCGCATTTACTTATCCCCATTTTCGATGGGCATCAAAGAGAGAAAGTAGCGCAACAAACAGCCCTTCAAATTGAAAATTTAAAACTCTCTAAAACTTTTTTTTCAAGCCAATAAAAAACTAATTTGTATTATTTAACACAACAAATAAAA
>JANLRG010000170.1:0-25137 GCA_031361545.1 Bacteroidota bacterium | reverse complement strand
CATTTGCAATAGTATTATTTTCAATTGCTACAACAATCAAATTCGTAATTGTATGAATAAATGGAACCAATTCATTCCTCTTAGGAATTACACTGGATGATAAACCACCAACTAATGCATAAGCTAGGAGATGATCTTTATGATAGACTGGCAGAATAGAATCAAAAGTACTTATCCATAACTCTTGTTCAAGTTCCAGGTTATGTAATTTATTTAACTCTCCTATTATTCTGGTCAGGTCAATGTCAGCAAAACTTTTATCTGTTCCATATAAAAGCGAACATCGCCATTGTCCGTCATGAATTAACAAGGCAAGCTTTTCAACTTTCAATTGACTTCGCAAAACATGTTCGTAAACATCAAAAAGTTGTTTGGTAGAAAAATTATAATTGATTGCTTTGGTAATTTGCAAAAGCCAATGCAATTGCAACTTCTTAGCTTGTAAATCTGCGTCCACATCTTGAACTGATGGTATAGAGGATATTTTTTTTTCCACAGCCAAGGCTTATTGCTTTTTTAATTTTTCAATAATTTCTGGAAGTTGTTTTACAAAAGCTAGCTCTCTCATTTTTTCTCTTGCCTCTTGAATAGGGCTGCCAAAATAAGTCTTACCTCCTTCAATTGATTTGGGAATACCAGATTGCCCTAGAACAATTGCACCTTTTCCAATCGTTAAATCTTTCTGCACTCCTACTTGTCCCCAAAGTATAACATCATCTTCAATCGTAACAACTCCTGCGATTCCAACTTGAGCAGCGAAAAGACAATTTCTCCCTATGACGGTATCATGTCCAACATGAACCATATTATCCATTTTAGTTCCATCTCCAATTACCGTATCTCCTGACACACCTTTATCAATGGTGCAAGAAGCACCAATCTCAACACGATCGCCAATAATAACACGGCCACATGAAAACATTTTATCGTATCCTTCCGGACGACGTTTAAAATAAAAAGCATCAGAACCAACTACAGCACCACTATGAATAACAACATCGTCGCCGATAACAGTATGATCATAAATGCAAACATTGGCATGTATTAAACAATTTTTCCCAATCGTAACATGATGCCCAATAAAAACACCCGGTTGAATAATTGTTCCATTTCCAATCTTAGCGGTGATGCTTATAGATTCTCTTTGTGACTCAAAGAATCTATATTTTTTGACAATTGCAATGTATGCTGAAAAGGGATCTTCAGAAAACAGCAAGGCCTTTCCAGAAGGAACATCGACTTCTTTATTAATGATCACAAAAGAAGCAGCGGAATTCAAGGCCTTCTCATAATATTTCGGATGATCAACAAATGTGATATCACCGTCCTCCACTTTGTGGATTTCATTAATACCACTGACAAGACGATGCCCTTCACCTAATACTTTCGTACTAGTTAGCTTTGCCAACTCGTCTAATTTAACGGGAACTTCAAATCTCATTGTTACAAAAATACTCTTTTTGGTTCGCAAAAGCCCGTCGTTGCTCAGATGTATGAACGGTTTTATCAACATCCCTTAGTCAATACTATTCTTTTAAAATTTACTAGGTAAGGCATCGGTAATTTGTCTGATAAAAAAAGTATTTTCGCACTCGCCGATGAAAATTGCTGTAAATACTCGAATGTTGATTCCATCAAGGTTGGAAGGAATTGGAAACTTCACACATGAAAGTTTTCGGAGAATAGTTCCTTCTCATCCTGAGCATGAATTTATATTCATTTTTGACAGACCTTATGATACGTCTTTCGTCTATGGAAATAATGTTACTCCTATCGTTATTTTTCCTCCTGCTCGTCATCCAATTTTAACTTCCTATTGGAATGAAATTGGTGTGGCAAATGTTCTCAGAAAACACAGACCAGATGTTTATGTTGGAACAGATGGTTTTTTTCCTATATCAACAAATTGCAAAACCTTAGCGGTGATTCATGATTTGTGTTTCATTCATTACCCAGAGGATCTTCCATTTTTGACAAGTTTATATTACCGTAAAATGTTTCCTCATTTTGCAAAAAAAGCGACTCGTATTGCGGCAGTTTCAGAATTTACCAAGTTTGATGTTATCGACAAATTCAATATAAACGAAAATAAATTTGACGTTGTTTACAATGGTGCTTCCGATATTTTCACTCCTTTACCTGTTGAAGAAATAACGAAAACTAGAAAACAATTTTCAAATGGACAGCCTTACTTTCTTTTCGTAGGTGCCATCCATCAAAGAAAAAATATTTCCAACCTACTTCAAGCCTACAATCATTTTCGGAAGAACAACTCGTCTAATGTAAAGATGCTTTTAGTTGGGAATCGAAGATGGTGGACTGATGAAATGGAAAGCACATTTCAATCGATGGAATACAAAAGCGATGTTATCTTTACAGGAAGAGTAACACTTGAAGATCTCTCTAAGATTACTGCTTCTGCTCTTGCAATGACATACGTCTCAAATTTTGAAGGCTTTGGAATTCCAATTATTGAAGGTATGAAAGCTGGAATTCCTGTTTTGACTTCAAATACTTCTTCCATGCCTGAAATCGCTGGGCAAGCCGCTTTACTATGCAACCCTTTTAATATCGAATCAATTGCAGACGGCATGAAACAATTAGCGATCAATGAAGCTCTCCGTTTAGAACTTATTCACAAAGGAAACATTAGACAAGCGGAATTTAGTTGGAACAAAACCGCGGTTGCTCTTTGGCATACGATTGAAAAAACAATTGGATATTAATTTCAAAAAAAATATATCTTCGAGAACTCATGCTAAAATCCTTTTTTCAATCTCATCTTCTTGAAACAGGCTGCGACGAAGCAGGCAGAGGTTGTTTAGCTGGACCAGTTTATGCTGCTGCGGTAATTTTACCACCAGATTTTTTTCATCCTCTGCTCAACGACAGTAAAAAATTGTCAGAAGAACAAAGAAATAAACTTCGTCCTATAATTGAAACAGAAGCTATCGATTTTGCAGTTGGAATTGCTTCTCATCATGAAATTGACCAGATTAATATTTTGAACGCCTCTTTTCTGGCAATGCACAGGGCCATTTCGAAACTTAGACACGAACCCGAATTACTTCTCATTGACGGCAACCGATTTAAAAAATATTTAAACACATCTCACCATTGTATCATCGGTGGTGATGGGAAGTATGAATCTATTGCTGCTGCTTCTATTCTAGCAAAAACCCACCGAGACGAGCACATGTTAGAATTACATCGTAAGATTCCGAAGTATGGATGGGACAAAAACAAAGGTTATGGCACTTTGATTCACAGACAAGCAATTTATGAAGTAGGTCTATCCGAATTTCATCGCAAATCTTTTCATTTACATTCCGAACAACTTTCTCTTCAATTCTAACATTCAGACTGAATAAATCGTTCGCTAGTAGTGGAAATTCATTTTCATTTTGATGTATTTTGCATTACCTATGAAAAGAATCATCATCAGTTCAATTATCGCCTTAGTTGTATTACTTCTCGCCGCTATCGGCTTTTACTATAGTCAAAAGTATACTGTCATTCACAGTAATCCTATTGATGCAATTCCATCTGATGCTGCTTTTATTATTGAAGTAAAAAATGGCGCTAATGGTTTAGCCCAATTAAAGAAATCTGAACTTTTCAAATTACTAGACTCTGATTCTTCGATCAATGAAATACAAAAAAGTTTAAACTGGATCGACTCTCTTTCTAAATCTGAAGACCTAGCAAACAAAATATGGAGCACGAAAAATATTTTCATTTCTGCTCATCCCACAAAAGCAACTGACTTTGATTTTCTTTATTGTCTAAATCTACCTAGAGGAACATCGTCAGGAAATTTAATTTCTTTTATCGAAGATCTCAGTGATAAAAAATATTCAACGTCCATCCGAGAATATGAAAATATAAAGATCTACGAAATCATGAAGCAAAACGAAAGCTACTTTACTTTTGCTATCAGCAAAGGAGTTTTTATGTTTAGCAGAACATCATTCTTAGTTGAAGACGCCATCCGCCAATTAAAAAATGGAATCTCTTTTAAAAAATCCAATTCATTCAATCAAATTAACAAAAGCATTGTTAATGATGATTCCATTTTGCTGTATGTAAATCACAATGCATTAAATGATTTACTAACTGGATTTATCAATAACGAAAGAACGAGTTTGAGAGAATTGTTCAACAATATTTGTCGATGGTCTAGATTCAATCTGCAATTTAAAAAAGGTGACTTGCAGCTAGAGGGAATTTCCTCTTCCAGCGATACACTCGATTTGTTTCACACAATAAAAAACCAATCTGCAGTCATCAGTAAGGCCGCAACAGTGGCTTCTTCCAGAACATCAGTCTATATCGACATTTGCACAACTAATATTTCAAAATGCCTGGAAGGAATGCGTTCTAATGAAACATTTTTTGTCGACAAACAAAAATCAAACAAAATTATTGATAGCCTAAATCAAAAACTAAAAATAGATCTTTTCAAATTGATGACTAATTGGAATTCAAAAGAAGTGGCACTTTTAATTACTGAACCTGCGAGCTTAGATTTAGAAAACAACACGTATGCTTTGATGTATTCAGAAAATCCAGTAGCGGCAATTTCATCACTGGAAAAAATTCAATTTGCATCTGGAAAAAATAAAGGTTCAGAAAAATACAGAAGTCATTCGATTAATCATATCAATGAAAATGCTCTTGTCCCTCTATTTTTTGGTAAACTTTTTATTGATCTCCAACAAACCTATTTTACATCGGTCAGCAATTTTATTGTCTTTGGAAATAGCCCATCCGTTTTAAAATCTTTTATTGATGATTATGAAGATAAAAAAACACTAGACCAAGAAGAAGATTTTATTCGCCATAAAAATAATTCACAGCTAAACGGACAGATTAACTTTTATTTCAATCTTCAAAAAGGCGGAAACATTTTACGTTCTCTTGGCAATGACGAAATTTCCGAAAAACTTCTTAATGATGGCATATTTAGAAAATCAATAGAGTCCGTTGCAATTTCCTTCTCTGCCAAAGATGATTTAGTCACTTCAAAGTCTCGAATAGATTTCGGCATTAAAAACAAAAAAGAAATCAGATTACTATGGTCAGCACAATTGGATACAAGCATTTCTTCACCTCCATTTACAATCAATGCTGGAAATGAAAATCTATTGATAATTCAAGACAATAAAAACAATTTAAATCTCTACAATGAATCTGGACAGTTAATATGGAAAAAAATTATAGACGAGCCTATTCTTAGCGACATCTTCGCAATTGACCAATACCATAATGGAGAAGTTCAAATAATTTTTAATACCCCTACCAAACTTTATATCATAGACTCTAAAGGAGATTCCGTTGGAAAATTCCCCATCAGATTACCCGCAAAAGCCAGCAATGGTTGTCTGGTAAAAGATTTTGATGGAAATAATCAGTTCCAAATTTATGTCGCTTGTGAAAATGGAGTTGTCTATGCTTACGAAAGTACCGGAAAGCCTATTGATGAATGGATTTTCAAACAGAATGTATTTGGAATTACTAAATCATTTTCAACTGTTCATTACGATAAAAATACTTTCTTAATCACGCACTCTAAAAATGGAATTATCTTGATTGACAGAAAAGGAAAAGTTAACCGAGTAAGCACCGATTTTGACATTGTTAAAATGGTTGCCGTCGAGTCGGATAGCGGACAAACTGCGAATATCTATTTGTTAAGCACTACAAAAAATTTATATAGTTTAAACATTTCTAATCTTAAAGTTATTTCAAAAGAGTCAATAGATTTTGAAGTTTCTGATATCGCTACGAGTGGAAATGATTTGGAAGGTCAATTAATCATCCTATCTAAGAATCAACTTTACAAACTAGAAGGAGGAAGTGAAAGTCTATTGAAAACTTTTGATTCTGCTGGAGAATATTCTCTGGTCAGTTCTACAAACTATCCCACTCGATCAGCTCTGATCGATAAATTAAAGAACAAGTTTTTTCTCTTAAATAAAGATGGCAGCCCTTCTAACGGATACCCTGTGTATGGTAGCACAAAATTTAACTACATTGAAAGTTTAGGCATTTCAGGAAATTCTTATCTTGTAGTTGGATCACCAAACGGAATAATTTATGTTTATACTGAATAATGTTTAATTTCTAAAAGCAATATCAATGAAAAATAATACTTCTTTGAAAAATTTTTTAATCATTCTCATCATAACGATTTATTCGTCATGTATAAAAAATAATGATTTTGATTATGACAAAATAGCAAGCAGCAGCTGGAATCCAGACGTTGCCGTTCCACTCATTCATTCCCAACTTGATATACAAGATATCATTGCAATATCCGATTCGAATAGTTTTTCAATTGGTGCCGACCACTTAGTAACTTTAATTTATCGCGGCAATATTTACTCTATCAAAGGAGAAGACTTCTTACCTGTCATTGACCAAAGTGATAATCAAAATTTCATTCTTGACACTTCTGACAGTACTGTTTTATACAATACAGGAAATGTTTCTAAGACAGTGACGAGAACACTTCCGTATATTTTTCCTGGCGGCGAGTCAATTGATTCAATCTTTGTGAAATCAGGTTCATTAATTGCAAATATAAATTCAGACGTTCCCCATTCTGGAACATTAACTATTTCAATCCCTACCGCTATTAAAAATGGTCAGCCACTGAATTACATTGTTCCGTTTACCTATAGCGGATCACCAATTTCACTTACAAGTTCAATTCCTCTTGATGGTTATCAAATTAATTTAGCTTCGACAGGAATTCCAAATGTGGTCAAGATTTATTACACGCTTTCCTATAACAATTCAGGAAGTTTAAATTCTGTGACGAATAAAACATTCACATGCATCACTTCATTCAACAATATATTTTTCCAAAGTATCTATGGAAATGTCGGACAACGAGGAATAAATCTTAATGAAGATTCCTCAAGAATCACTTTGTTTGACAACTTTCAAAATGGAGATGTTTATTTCGAAGATCCCAAAATGACATTTTATCTTTCTAATTCATTTGGTATGCCTATAGACGCACATGTGACTGCACTCTCTGCCATCAACTCTTCGGGAAACCTCGTTCCATTTATCGGTGCAATTCCAGATCCATTGCCGATTGGCTATCCACTGATTCCAGGTCAGACAAGCACCAATAATTTTGTCCTTGACAAAAATAATAGCAATATTCAAAACGTCATTAGTCAAGCTCCACGTTATATTGTTTATACACTCAATGCAACCAGCAACCTTCCTAGCGCTCCTTATAATTTTATAGAGGATACCAGTCAATTCAGAGCCGATATCCAAATTGATTTTCCATTAAGAGGATATGCCAATGGTTTTGAACTACAAGATACTGCCGTTTTTCATTTAGAAAAAATTGATCAAATTGAATCCGCTGTTTTTAGAATTAATATTGATAATGGATTTCCTGCTACTGCCTTCACTCAAATTTATTTCACTGACTCTAACTATGTCGTGTTAGACTCAATGTTGTTAAATCCGCAAAACGCTATTGTTGAGTCGGCACTTGTAAATGCAAGTGGAATCGTTATTCAAAACACTCATAAGACTACTGACGAACCATTCAGTAAATCTCGATTACAACATCTCTACAATGCTCACCATTTATTAATTCATTCTATTATCAATACAAAAGATTCGCCAGGAAGAAATATAGCAATTTATGATTACTACAAATTAGATGTAAAAGTTGGCGTAAGGGCACAGTTAAATATTAAATTCAATTAAATCTTTTGATGAAAACACCTATGAAGAAATTATTTTTCGCCCTCGCAATTTTGAGCTTTTGGACTTCCAGCTCTTCTGCACAAAACGATCTGACACTTTACAATATGAATTCGATTGGCCAGTCCATTCAAGTCAATCCTTCTTTGATGCCATCCAATAATTTTTATATTGGTTTACCTATAATTAGTTCTGTTGATTTCTTTTATACAAATAGCGCATTCACTTATCGTGACTTTCATAAGGTACGTTCTGACGATTCTGTTTTTATTGATGTTGAAAATGCTATGAGCAAATTGAAAGACAACAACTACTTATCGTTACAATTTAGAACAGATTTACTATCGTTTGGATTTAAATATAAAAATAATTATTTCAATGCAAATGTTACCGAGAGAATGAATTTCACTTTTGCCTTTCCAAAAGAACTCTTGCTGTTAATCGACAAAGGGAATGGACAATACCTTGGTCAAACACTTGACTTTAGCAAAACTGGTTATGATGCATCTCATTTTAGAGAATACGGAATTGGTTGGGCAAAAGAGCTGAATAAAAAATTGACTCTTGGATTACGCTTAAAATATCTTTATGGAATGGAAAATTTTTCTTCCACCATCGGTGATTTAAGTTTGCGGACAGATGCGAATGATTATGCTTTGGAATTTAACACAACTATTATCAATCATACGTCATCTCCGATTAACGACAAAGATGGCTATGATCAATATAAAAATAATGGTTGGGGAAGTTATATTACCAAAATGAACAACAAAGGATTTGCTGGTGATTTAAGTGGTACCTATAAATTAAATGACAAATGGATTTTTAACGGAAGTATCATTGATCTCGGATTTATAACTTGGAAAGATCATGTTAAAAATTTTGTGACAAACGCTGGCAAATATTATTTCGATGGAGTTGATATTGCTACATTCATCAATGACACTTCTAGCAATGTTCAAGGTGTTTTGGATTCACTAGGCAATTCATACAAGCCAAAGGAAAACAATGAACCCTATACGACTACTCTGCCGGTAAAAATTTATCTAAATTCTAATTTCATTCTAAACGAAAAAAGTTTTTTATCTGGAATGATTCATTCAACTTTTTTCAAGAAAAATATTATTCCTTCGGTAACAATAGGGTATAATTTAAAAGTTGGCAATCACCTGAGTCTGGCAGCAAACTATTCTTACATCAATCATCACTTCGATAATTTTGGATTAGGAATAGCTGCTAATGCAGGCCCGGTTCAGTTTTATGCGACATCGGATAATATCATAGGAACAATCGATCCATTATCTGGCCATACTGCTCACATCCATTTTGGATTGAACTTAATTTTTGGAAGGCCATTACGTGACCGCGATAAAGATAAAGTCGCTGATAAATATGATCGCTGCCCTGATATACCTGGATTAATTTCTCTTAAAGGTTGCCCTGATAAAGACAATGATAGCATTCCTGACATAGACGATAAATGTCCCGATGTTCCAGGTCTCGCCAAATTTTCCGGCTGTCCTGATCATGATAATGATGGTATCATCGACAGCGAAGATCGATGTCCGAACGATTCGGGCTTGATCGCTTTCCATGGATGTCCGGATACTGACGGTGACAGCATACCTGACCTAGAAGATAGCTGCGTTACCGAAAAAGGATTGCCGGAATTTCATGGCTGTCCAGATTCCGATGGTGATTCTATTATTGATAAGTTGGATGAATGCCCTTTCTCAAAAGGACCTGCTTCTAACAAAGGTTGTCCAATAATTGAAAAAGTTGAAATCAAAGCTCCCGAACCAATTGTGAATATTCCAACTAAAGAGGAACAGGAAATTATTAATAAAGTATTTAGCAATCTTGAATTTGAAACAGGAAAATCAATCATAAGGACGAGTAGTTATTCTTCTCTAAATGAATTAGTCGATTTATTGCGAAAAAAAATAAACTACAAATTGGTAATCGATGGTCATACTGACAATGTTGGTTCATCATCATCCAATTTGCGTCTATCACAAAATCGAGCTGAAGCAGTAAAAAAGTATATCACTGAAAGAGGAATTGATGGTGCGCGGATTACCGCAAGAGGATTTGGATTAACAAAACCAGTGGCGCCAAACACTACATCAGAAGGTCGACAACGTAATCGGAGAGTGGAATTTACTATTCAGTAAACCTGACTAAAATTAGTTGCAGGAAGTCATATCTGGCTAATGGATTTATATATTTGAAAGATTCATTACAAGCGGTTGCTAAGATTTCTAATCTTTCAATGTCCGGAGAAATTCGAGAACTTCTCTCGCCTCTTGTTGGCTCAAGTTATTATCGAGCATTTGACTTTGATAAATAATGAGCAATTCTTTTCCTAAAGAATCTTTTTGAGTCATCTCCATTGGATTCAAGATCATGTTCATAATCCATTCTGATTTTCTTCGGGATGTTACATTATTTAATCCAGGACCAATAGACTTTTCATTTGAAGTTTTATGGCAACTTGAACATTTACTTTGGAAAGTATTTTCACCTTTTATAATCATAGTCGAGTTTAATTTTGCAGATAATTCAACAATTGTAACTGGACCGATACCCAGCCCTCCATAAAACTTATTTTCAGGTGAAAATTCGTTTGCTTTTTTAGGATTTTTGTCGTTACTTTTCGGTGTGCAACCAAAATGAATTAGTAGAGCCAGAGCTAAGAAACTCCATTGTTGTATGCGTATCTCCATTTTTAAATTAATTATTATTCTGTGATCAAAAGTAATTTAAAAAAAATTATTGACAGCGCATACTAATTCATAATTCCAAACAATAGAACGTAGTAATTGTTTTTAATCACCTACCATTGAAAGTTAAAATAACAACCACCTTTTTTATAATTTTTCTTTTAATAGCTTATTGTGCCGTCCAAATTCACAAAGATTCGATAGATAAAATTTCTTATTCGGAACGAAATTTAGAGCAACTTCATATAATAAACGATCTAGATGAACTTATACTTACGCTTCAACAACTTGAAACTTGTACTAGAGGGTATTTATTAACAAACGATTCAATCTTTATTTTGCCAAAAAAAGATCAATTGTCAAAGATTAATCTTCAATTGATTCAACTCAAGAAACATTCTTTAAACAATCTAAACCAGACCGAAAAAATTGAGAAACTTGATCAATATACACAAGATAAAATAGCTTGTGTATTACAATCAATTAAAAACGCCAAAGCTATTCATTCTCTAATAACAGAAAATAAAATCAGTTTATCCAAAGGTCGAATGCTAATGGATAGCGTCTTCTATTATTCTAATGAAATAAGAGCAACTTCTATAAGTAAGGTTTCCGACTTATACCAAGCCAATGAAACTTCAGCTTTCGAATTCAAATTCTATTTTTTTATATTATTTATGATTATTTCACTCTCATTGTTTTTTTCCCATTTAATTATCATTGCCGACATTAATAAAAACATTAAAATTGAAAAAGAAATCACAACTGCGAACAATAAAATTTTTGAACTTTATGATCAATCTCCAACTGGATATATATCTATTAATAAGGAAGGATATATTATTGAGATAAATAAAACTTGCTTGAAGTGGCTAAATTTATCTTACGATGAAGCAAACAATAATATTCGCTTTGTCGATTTAATTTGGGGAAATAAAATAAAGAACAAATCATTATTATCCAATCAACTCAATAATAAAGAGGCTAGAATTAATTGTAATGGCGGTGAAAGCCTTGTAGTTTTGTTGAATAGCAAACTGAATTTTGATTCTAGTGGTGAATTAGAATTTGTACAAATTGCAATAACAGATGTCAGCAAATTAAAAAATGCTGAAAGGAATAGAAATTTCTTGAGCGCATTAATTGAAAATACAAGTGATGCAATTATTTCAAGTAGTCAAAATTTAGATATTTTATCATGGAATAAGGGGGCGGAAAAAATGTATGGTTTTTCTGAATCGGAAGTGCTGGGTAAAAATTACATAGAAATTTTAAAAATCAATTCAACACAACAAGATATTGAAACATTGTGGTCCAATTTAGATATTACAGGAAAATGGGCAATTGAAGCGATCCATTTTCACAAGCTTGGGCATCCTATTATCGTTTCAAATTCTATTTCACTTTTCAGAAAAGAAGAAGAAGGAAATCCAATATTGATTTCAATTACTCAGGACATCACAACGAGAAAACTTTACGAAAAAAATTTAAGAAATTTCAATTCTGAACTACTAAAAAAAGTTGAAGAGAAAACAAAGGAGCTTAGTGATATTTTTGTTTATATTTTGGAAGGGTTTGTATCATTAGATAAAGACTTCAACATTGAGTTTGCAAATAATTATACATCGAAATTTTTTGGAAAAGATCTAGAGTTATTAAAGGGAGAGAATATTTTCGAAACGTTGAACGAACAGAAAGATCACCGCATAAAAAAAATACTGCTCTGGAACTTGAAGAAGAAAGACTTTTTTGAAATGACAATCAAGCCAGCCTTCTTAAACAAATGGATAAATTTCAAAATTTATTTGAGACCAAATGGCTATTCAATTTTTTTCCAAGACATCAGTTCGAAAAAAGAAATTGAACTGAAGTTAATTGAAAGTGAAAAAAAGTATCGTTTACTATTTAAACAAAATCCAATACCAATGCTCATTATTGATTTAGAGAAAAGAAGAGCAATTGATGTGAATGCTGCTATGATTGCCAAATATGGATATTCTTATGAAGAGTTTTTAGAAATAGACTTACTCAAATTAAGACCTGAAAATGATTATGAACCTTTTTTAAAATTTATTGAAAATAATCCAAACAATAAAATAATAAATTACAAGCCAGGAATCTGGACGCACATGAAAAAAAATGGCGACCTCATGACCGTTGAAATCCTTGCTTATGGACTCACTATTAATGGAAAAGAAGCAAGATTGGTTTTGAGTAACGATATGACCGAAAAGTTAAACACACAACAAATAATTAAAGATTCGCGTGACGAGTTGCGAATGCTCAGCTCGCATCTTGAAAACATTCGCGAAGAAGAACGAACATCGGTGGCACGTGAAATTCATGACGAACTTGGACAACAATTAACAGGGTTGAAGATGGATGCTTCTTGGGTCTCACGAAGAATCAATAAAAATGACATTCAATTAAGTGAAAAAATGGATGAAATGATTACGTTAATTAATGATACGGTCAAAACGATTCGGAAAATAGCAACGAGCCTCCGTCCAGGAATCTTAGATGATTTAGGACTTATTGCTACACTCGAATGGCAAAGTGAAGAATTTTCAAAACGTTCAGGAATTGTTTGTAATTTTACTGCGAGTTTGTCTGATATGGAATTCGACAAAAATGTTTCTACCACACTTTTTAGAATATATCAGGAAGCACTTACGAATGTTGCAAGACATTCGAAAGCTGATAAAGTAAAATCGTATTTAAATGTTATTGAAAATAAATTTGTGGAATTAATTATTGAGGACAATGGTGTTGGATTTGACTTAAAACAAAAAGATCAAAGAACGCTAGGCCTTATTGGAATTAGAGAGAGAACAATTATCATGAAAGGAGATTTCATTATCGAAAGTTCCAAAGAAACGGGAACAACAATTAAAGTAAAATTACCATTACCAATTTAATATTTTCTCAAATGAAAATACTTATTGCTGACGACCATTGTATAGTTAGAAGGGGACTAAAAAATATATTACTAGAAGAATATCCTTCTGCCACCCTTGATGAAGTCGATAATGGCCATGATCTCATCAGCAGCATTCAAAAAAACAAGTATGACATTGTGATTAGCGATGTTTCAATGCCAGGTAAAAATGGCTTGGAAGCTCTTAAAATATTGAAGAAGGAATTCCCTACGGTACCAGTATTAATTCTCAGTATTCATCCCGAAGAACTTTATGCAATGCAAATGATAAAAGCTGGAGCTGCTGGTTATATCACCAAAGAAAGTGCGACTGAAGAATTGGTAAACGCTGTCAAAATAATCCTACAAGGAAAAAAATACATCACATCTACACTCGCAGAAAAAATGATTTATGGTCTTAATACTAATCCCGACCAGCAACCACATGAATTATTATCTAACAGAGAACTTTTAGTTTTGAAAATGATTGCTAGTGGAAAAACAGTTTCAGAAGTTGCTAGCGAGTTGGGGTTGAGTGTAAATACCATCAGCACTTACCGATCTCGCATCCTTGAAAAAATGAACATGAAAAATAATTCTGAACTCACTTATTATGTTATCAGTAATCATATTCTAGATTAATTTTTTTGCAAATCAACAAGTGAATCGACTACCTTCCTAATTTATTGTAGTACTAAAAGTGACACGTTTTTCCAAATTTACACTGCATCATTTTATTTTTTAATGATTTACATTTAACGAAGGCAATAAAAGCAAGGTGTGATAGAAAGCAAAAAAAATCTTTCAGTATTAATTGTAGAAGATTCGTTACTTATCGTTAAACGACTCCGATTATTATTGAATGACTTTGATTGCATTGATCAAATTTATCAAGCTAACAATGCTGATGAAGCACTTTTGATTTCAACCCAATTAAGCCCGAGAGTGATTTTTCTCGATATAAAAATGCCTGGCCGCAGCGGTGTTGAAATATTGCCTGATTTGTTAAAACAGAATAATTCAACAGTAATTATTTTATCTAATTATTCTGATGAGTCCTATAGAAAATTGTGCATGGATAGGGGTGCAAGTTACTTTCTGGACAAATCAAATGATTTTGATAAAATAAAGGAAATCTTGAATACTATTTATATTAATTAGCAATCATCAAATTGAATTCAATTCATAAGTAGTTGTAAGGATGACAGTCATATTAAGAGTAGTCCTATAAAATTAGGAAAATCAATTGTTAAATTTGCATTCAAGAAGGGGTCTTGGAATTTATTATTAGCCGCAGTTTTTTACTACTGCATTTGTGTGAATATCTTATTTTTATAAAAAAATCAGTGGGTCTGTGTGTGTGTACCTGCTGGTGTGTGTGTGAAAGTTCGAGTCCCTTATTTGGAAACAGATAAGGGGCCGAGCTTCTTTTTTTGAAATGAAATTTTATTTTCTCTCTAATTTTTCACTCATCCATTTCAGAAGCAATTCTTTTTTTCAACCGTAACTAAAAAATATAAATTAGAAGTGTTTTAGATGTACGTCCTACAATTGAAAATACGGCTTGCTATCATCTGAAATTTGATCTTTTTGATTCCAATAGGACAGCGTAACTACTTTTCCCAATTCTGTTTTCAAAAGTCTTCCAAAAATTGCATTAGTAGAATTAAATTTAACATCGGTTACTCCAATAGTAAAAGTTGTCGGAGTAATAACTGGCTCCCCTTCTGCTACCACCGCTCCTTTGGCGGGAGGGCTTGGGATAACTATAACTTTATAACCATTTAATTCTAGTAGATGCTTTAAAAAATCGATACGTCCTTGCGAAGCGTTTTTTTCTACAACACCACACTTGACTCCTTCTAATTCCTCGAATAAATGATTCTGATTAATCGCCATGGAAATTTTGATTTGAAAAATTAATTATAAGCCTAAGCCTAACTCCCCAATATAAGTCAAGAGCCATCCTGAAAATCCAGTCAGGATAATTCCTGCTAGACAAATATAAGCTGCGACTTGAAATGATAATCCGGTTGAAATTTTAGGAAGTTCCGTTTCCGAATCTTCCATAAACATCGCTTTAATGATTCGAAGATAATATGCCAGGGCAACGATCATATTGAGGGAAGCAAAAACTATGAGAAAGATGTCCCCTTTTCCAGCTCCTGCTTTCAACAAAAATATTTTTCCAAAGAATCCGGCAGTTGGAGGAATTCCTGCCAAAGAAAACAAAGCAATGGCCATTGTCCATGCAAGAAACGGATTCGATTTCGCTAGACCTCTCAAAGCAAAAATATCTTCTGATCCACTTTTGTTTGCCACCTGTGCTATCACACCAAAGGCCGCTATATTCGAAAATAAATAAACGATAACAAAATAAACAGCCGAACTAAGGCCTTCAACTGAGCTCCCAGAAATTCCTACCAATATATACCCTACCTGTGTAATTGAAGAAAAAGCTAAGAGACGCTTTAAATTATTCTGACGAAGTGCAAAAATATTTCCGGTTAACATTGTAATCATGCTTAAGTAATATAATAAAAAGTACCAACTATTAGACAGTGCTCCGAAAACATGATAGAGCAAAAATGCAAAAACAAAAACCATTGCTCCTTTGCTAATCACTGAAAGAAAAATTGTGACTGGTATTGGTGAACCTTCGTAAACATCTGCAGTCCACAAATGAAATGGAACAACAGAGAGTTTAAAAATTATTCCTACAAAAATCAGAACAAAACCCATAATCATTAATGGACTATTATTCATAATTACAGTGAGGATTTCAAAATTAATCGTTCCTCCCGCTCCATAGAGAAAAGAAATTCCCATTAATAAAATTGAACTTGCAAATGCTGACGATAAAATCAATTTCATAGCAGCCTCACTTGAACGTCGTTCTTCGAAAGAAAAATTTGCCAAAGCTGCAATGGGAATCGTCGATAATTCCAACGCTAAATAAAACAACAATAAATTTCCACTCGAAATCATAAAAAACATTCCAAGCAGTGAAGACAACAACAATAAATAAAATTCTACAACGTGCCTACAATTTCTTAGCCATTGGGTAGAAACTAAGGATATAAGTAAGACTCCAGAATTCAAAATATTTTTACCAAATGTCCCTAATGCAAAACTTTTGTAAACGCCTCCAAATAAAATACCTTCTTGTAGAGGCAACCAACCAACTATACAATTTACAATTAACATTGAATTGATTGCACCCACCCAGAATCCATTACTCTTTCCATTGTCGGCTACTTTCATTATTAACAAAACAACCATGATGAGAATTAACATCACTTCGCTTCGCAATAGAAATATATAATTCAATGCTTCAGTCATATTCCATTGCTAATTCTAAGGATGTTCAACATAATATTATTTGTAGCTGGTGCTATTAGATCATTTACAACAAATGGTGCCATTCCTAAAATCAAAATACCAGCAAGCAAAAGTACACTTGCAAAGTTCTCATTCCATTTTGCATCGCTCAAACTACTAAATGAATTATTTTTAATTGGTCCCATCAAAGTAGATCCTGTTGCTCTTAGAATGTAAACAGCAGTCACCACAATTGATGCACAAGAAAGTATAGTTGCAATTCGATACAACTTTTCTGGCCTTGCCCACGAACCAATAAATACTGTCATTTCCGCTACAAAGCCACTCAACCCTGGTAGTCCTAATGAACATAAACCTGCAAGAATAAAAATGGTTCCAATGAAAGGCATCACTTTTAGCAAACCTCCCAACTCATTAACATTTCTTGTATGGGCTCTTTCATAAATCATACCTATAGCAGCAAAGAAAAGTGCAGTCATAAGTCCATGTGAAATCATTTGAAGCACTGCACCATTGATTGAAGCGGGAGTTAACATTCCAATGCCAAGCAATACGAAGCCACAATGACTAACACTTGAATATGCATTCATGTATTTCAAATCCTTCTGCATCATGGTTGCGAATGCTCCATACAAAATAGCAATCGTAGATAGAATGACGATATAGGGCGAATAATAATGAGCAGCTTCAGGCATTATAAAAGTAGCTACCCTCAAACATCCATAGCCACCTAATTTCATAGATATGCCAGCCAAAAACATTGATGCCGCTGTTGGCGCAGATGAATGGCCATCAGGAACCCATGTATGGAATGGAAAGATTGCTGTGAAAACGCCAAATCCTACAAACAAAAAAGGAAAATAAATCAATTGCTTGTCTAACGGAATCATTTGTGTCGAGAGACTCATCAAATCAAAACCATAAACTTTACTGGAAGAATAATAATACAAACCCAAAATCCCAACCAGTACTAATGCAGATCCGCCCATTAGCATTAAGGCTAATTTGTTTGCACTGTATTCTTTTTTACCGCTACCCCATATTCCAATCAACAAATATTTGGGTATGACAGCAACTTCTAAAAAGAAAAACATACTGAACAAATCGAGTGAAATGAAAAAACCATACGCGCCCGCACTCAATAAAGTCAACAGAAAGAAAAATTCTTTCGTCATCTTCTCTACTTTCCAACTCACTAATACACCAGCCAGCACAACAAATGCTGTCAGTAAGATCATGGCAACTGATATTCCATCAACACCAATATGATAATTTATATTTAGAGTTGAAAACCAAGTTGTGTTCGATTCGAAAATCATTTTACTTGATGAGTGCGCAATTTGAATTCTATATTGTACGAATAACAGAATAGAAAATATTAATTGAAGCACTGCTCCGCCAAGGGCAATCGACTTAATTGTTTTGTTATCCTTTACAAATAACAAAATCAAACAAGTCAATAAAGGAAATATGATTAATAAATTTAAATTCATATCAAATAATTTGAAGGAAATGCAAACTCATTAATAACACTCCTAATGTTCCAACTAAAAACCAAATTGAATAAGCCTGTACTTTTCCTGATTGCCATAAAGATGTAGTTAATGAAAAAACCTGAGTGGCTTTACCTATAGTATTGATTGAACCATCAATCAGATTCCTATCGATCCAAGCTGCCGGTCTGGCTATAAATCGAAAGATTAATTTTTTGGTAACAAATTCATAAACTTCATCGATGTACAATTTATTTTTTACTAAAGAATATAAAGCTCCCAACTGTAAAGAAATGTTTTCTGGCCGATCACTCTTTTTGTAAAAGAAAAAACCAGCAATAAGAATCCCGATGGAAGAAAGAGAAATTGGGAGGATTGAAAAATTCCAATCAATATGATTTTCCAAAACCCAACCATCGCTGCTAATATAATTTCCAAACGGAATAAATCCGGCAAGAATAGAACCTATTGCCAAAATAATTTGAGGAAGCAACATTGTAAACGTCCCTTCAGAGTGGTGATTTATTTTTTCAGAGAAACTTTTCTTGCTATAAAAAATGGAGAAAAATAACCGGAACATATAAAAAGAAGTTAATCCCGCGGTGATAATTGCCACATAGTAAATTAATTTATCATGCTCGAAAGCTGCTGTAAGAATTTCCTCTTTACTAAAGAACCCTGCAAATGGTGGTATGCCGGCAATTGCCAAACAGCCGAGTAAAAAAGCCAGGTGAGTAATAGGCATCAATTTATTCAACCCACCCATGTCTTTCATTTCATTACTATGAACAAAATGAATCACAGAGCCGGCACATAAGAAGAGTAAAGCTTTAAAAATAGCATGTGTAAACAAATGAAACATCGAAGCCATATAACCTAGTCCGCTTTCACTTCCATACTTCGACACACCAAGAGCAAACATCATAAAACCAATCTGTGACATAGTGGAATAAGCCAACACTCTTTTAATATCGGTTTGTGTACATGCAATGAGTGCGGCAAATGCAGAAGAAAAAATTCCAACAACGGCAACCAAATGAAGTGCTGCCGGACAACTGATGGCGAAAATTGGAAATAATCTTGCAACCAAAAAAACACCAGCGACAACCATTGTTGCTGCATGTATTAAAGCTGAAACCGGCGTTGGACCTTCCATTGCATCTGGCAACCAAACATGCAGTGGAAACATCGCCGACTTTCCGGCACCACCAACAAAAACTAAAACCAATCCCCATGTTAGTGCTGAAGCGCCCATGAAAGAAGCAGTAATTGCAGATTGTAAATGAGGAGATGAAAGATCTGTATATCTTGAAATGATTTCTTTAAAATCGAGACTGCCGGAGTAATAAGATAAAATTAATATTCCCGCTAAAAAACCCAGGTCGGCAAAACGTGTAACTATGAATGCTTTTTTAGAAGCAGCAACAGCCGAAGGTTTGTTGTAATAAAAACCAATTAATAAAAAACTACTCACGCCCACTAACTCCCAGAAAATATAAGTTTGAAAAATATTCGTTGCCACAACCAAACCTAACATTGAAAAAGTAAAAAGCGATAAAAAAGAATAATAAGTAGCGTAACGCTCTTCGCCTTTCATATATCCTAATGAATAGATATGTACCATTAAGGAAATAAATGTTACGACCAACAACATCATTACTGAAATCGGATCGATCATCATACCAATGTTAATGCTCAGGTCAGGTGTAAATTGTAGCCAATGAAAATTGACTGGGAACTGAGCTACATATTTTCCTGCAATCATTCCATCGATAAAAAAATACTGATATGCAGTTTGGCAAGAAATAATAAATGCAGCGAAAATAGAAGTCGTACCTATACTACCAGAAAGATTTTTCAAATGACTTCGCCCCCAAATACCAGAAACAACAAATGAAAGGAAAGGCAGTAATAAAATAAGTACCAATATGGTCATATATGTTCTATTATTATTTAATTATAATTTTAATTCATTCGCGTCTTCAACGTCAATTGATCTATGACTTCTATACAGATTAATGATAATTGCAATAGCAACAGCAGCTTCAGCAGCAGCAATGGCAATTATAAAGAAACTAAAAAACAATCCATCATGATTTTCCGGGTGAAGGTATTTATTGAAGGCGACGAAATTGATATTAACACTATTCAAAATCAATTCAACCGACATTAACATAGTAATTAAATTTCGTCTGGTAAAGAAACCATAGACGCCGATAAAAAACAGAGCAGTGCTAACAAATAAAATATGAATCAAAGGTACATTGTTCATGACTGCTCGGGAGATTTTTTTAAGGCAATAACAATACAACCAATCATGGCGGCTAATAATAGAATACTGACCAATTCAAATTGCAATGCATATCCATCTGGTCCAATGGACAACATTTTATTTCCAATTGTTTTTAATTCTGAATCAAAAACTACTTTACTCGCTTCAAATTTATTTTCAACTAAAACTTTTCCAATCAGTCCCAAACCTAATACGCACATCACCATGGAAATTATTTTTCTAGACACTAAAGCCTTTGGCAGATCTTCTCCACTGTGTTGTGTTAAGAAGATTGAAAAAATAATTAGAACGACTATTCCACCGATATAAACTATAATCTGTACTGCTGCTAGAAATTGTAAGTCCATCAAGAAATACAACGAAGCTACTCCAATCAAAGAAAACAACAACCATATTGCTGCTCTAAATATTTTACGAGTCGTAACAGCCATCAATCCAAATGTCAATAAGAAAGTTGACACAAGGTAAAACGCTATGTTACCTGAATTTATCATTCTACTCCCTCCATGATTTTAGATCCAGGTTTATTTAATGTCTTGGTCAACAAAGATCGATCATAAACACTGTGCTCAAAATTTTGCGCCATTTTTATCGCATCTGTGGGACAAGCTTCAATGCAAAGATTGCACATGGTACATAATTCCAAATGATAAATAAAAGTATCTAACGCTTTTTTCTTTTTCCCTTCTGGACTAATATCAAACTTGGTAACAATTTTTATCGTCCCATTGGGACACGCTAATTCACAAGCAGTGCAACCTGTACAACGATGCTCATTTTTTTCATCGTGCAAAAGTACTACTTCTCCTCTGAATCGCTCGGGAAGATTTAGACTATCTCTATTCTCAGGATAATTTTGTGTAATGATTTCACTATGGTGGGTAAAATAATATCCGGTACGCTTCATTCCAATCAAGAGTGACTTGATAGAAGTGAAAACGGTACGAATATAATTTGATATAAATCCCATTTGTATTTTATTTAACGTACCATCCCATGATTGCTACTAGTGTCATCAATAACAAATTCAACATTCCAATCGGCAGCAAATATTTCCACTCTAAATTCAAAAGTTGATCGATTCTTAATCTCGGAAACGACCACCTAAACCACATGATTAGAAATATTAGTGCAAATGTTTTTCCCATGAACCAAATTGATGAAGGTATAAAGTCCATTATATGATTAAATACTTGCCAACTTCCAAAATGTAAAGGCATCCACCCTCCGAGAAATAATGTTGCGCCAATGGCGCAGACAATAAATATATTTACATATTCTGCCAAAAAGAAAAGAGCGAATTTCATTCCTGAATATTCAGTATGAAATCCTGCTGTCAGTTCCGATTCAGCTTCTGCCATATCGAATGGAGCTCTATTTGTTTCTGCTGTAACAGCAATAATAAAAATGACAAAAGAAATCATAGCCGGAATATGTCCTTTAAAAATCCACCATCCATTTTGTTGACTTGCTATAATATCCGAAATTTTCAAACTGCCTGTCAAAATAACGATACTTAAAATAGCCAACCCCGCAGACAATTCGTAGCTTACAATTTGAGCGCCGCTTCGCATGGCTCCAAGTAATGAATATTTATTATTACTCGACCATCCGGCCATCAAAATTCCAATCACTGAAATAGACGAAACAGCTGTTATATAAAGTACACCAATATTGAGATCCCATATTTGTACATTTCTTGCAAATGGAATGGGAGCCATTAATAACATTGCTCCTATCATCACAATAAAAGGCGCAAAGTTGAATAGAAATTTATCAGCTCCATCAGGAGTCAACCCTTCCTTCACTAACAATTTAATAGTGTCTGCTAAAGTTTGAGCAGTTCCCCTATACCCTACTCTATTTGGTCCTATTCTAATTTGCATGTAAGCAGAAACTTTTCTTTCCATAAAAACTAAAATCAAACCTAACATTGCGAATAAAGTCAATACAAAAATTCCTATGATTGTCATTTCAACTAGCGTTACAATCATAGGCGAAAAACTTTCGCTTAATTTCAAATGAATCGATGAAGTTATTTTTTCAATGCTAATCATATCCTTTTATCGATCTATATCTGGAATTACTAAATCCAATGAGCCCATGATTGCAACCATGTCACCAATTTTATTTCCTTTTACCATGTGATGTAAAGCAGAAAGATTACTAAATCCAGGTGAACGAAATTTTATACGATAGGGTGTTGTTCCACCTTCGCTCATAACAAATACTCCGAAATCACCTCTTGCTGTTTCAACGCGTGAATAATAATCTCCCTTTGGTAATTTTAAAACAGCTTTTGTTTTTGCCTGAAATTCACCTTCTGGTATATTGTCAATTAACTGATCAATGATACGCATCGATTCATTCATTTCTTTCATTCGAACTTGATAACGGGCATAACAATCGCCAGCCATTTCGATTGCTTCGGTAAACTCAACTTTAGAATAAACTTCATACGGATATAATTTTCTTATATCGCAAGATACTCCTGAAGCTCTTGCAACAGGACCACTACATCCATAACTAATTGCATCTTCTCTGGAAATGAAGCCAACATTTTGCATTCTATTTTTAAAAATAATATTGTTGGTTACCATTTCATCGTATTCGCACAACTTGCTTTTAAAAAATAAAATAAACTCTTTAGTTCTATGAACAAAATCTGGATGGATATCATACATACATCCACCGGGAACTATAAAATTCATTGTGAGACGAGCGCCACAAGTTTGCTCCATGATATCATTGATCATTTCTCGCTCTCTAAAAGCATGGAAGAAAGGTGTAATTGCTCCTACATCCATGGCCATTGCTCCCCACCACAGTTGATGAGATGCGAGACGAGTTAATTCATCCAGCAACACACGAATGTATTGAGCGCGTTCAGGGACTTCTATCTGCAATCCTTTCTCGACAACCAGTGCGCAACCATGATTATTAATATGACTCGAAAGATAATCCATTCTTGAAGTGACATAAATGAATTGTCTGTAGGTCAAACTCTCGCACATCTTTTCAATACTGCGATGAATATAACCAAGATGAGGCTCAACTTTTTTAACGGTTTCTCCATTCAATGTAATAACCAAATGCAACACTCCATGCGTAGATGGATGCTGCGGTCCTACATTGATGATCAAGTCACCCAATTCTGTTGTTCCTACTTCTGTAAACATCAATTATAATTTTATCATATTGATTGGATCATCATAATCTTTTCTTAGCGGAAATCCTACCCAATCATCTGTTAGAAATAACCTTCTTAAGTCAGGATGATTTAAGAATTTTACTCCCATTAAATCAAATGCTTCACGCTCGTGAAATTCTGCTGTCCGCCATAAATCGCAAACAGTCGGAATTTCAGCATTCATTCGATTTTCTATTTTTGCCTTCACTACCAAAATATTTCTTGAAGTAGTAGATTCTAAATGATAGATCATTGTTAAATGTGTTTTAGCATCCAATGCAGTCACACAAAACAAATAGTCAAAATTAAATTCAGAATTATTTTTTAATTGCTCCGCTAATGCTCGCCAATCAGTATTACTAATCAACATCGTTGGCCATTGCGAATTTTCTGCGAAGGTCGCACCTGGACAAATGGCAATTAGTTTTTCCTGTTCTATCATTAGTATCCGGCTTTAACTTTTGCTTGTAAAGCGATTAGTGCATGCAATAAAGCTTCTGGTCTGGGAGGACAACCAGCGACATACACATCGACAGGAATTACGTGATCTGCGCCTTTTACAACAGAATAAGTATTGTAAAAAAATGGTCCGCCTGATGTTGCACACGCTCCCATTGCGACTACATACTTTGGATCGGGCATTTGATCATACAATCTTTTTAGAACTGGCGCCATTTTATTGACAATGGTTCCTGCTATAATAATTACGTCGGCTTGTCTTGGAGAAGCACGAGCGACTTCAAAACCAAAACGAGACCAATCATATTTTGCAGAAGCAGTGGACATCATTTCAATGGCACAACAACTGGTACCAAAAACCAAAGGCCACAATGAATTTGAACGTGCCCAATTAATAACATCATCCAATTTACTAACTAATATTCCGCCTCCGGGTGCAGGATGAACTTCTCCTGGAAAAGTTGTTTTCGGATCTTGAGGATTCACATCCATTTCAAAGCTCCTTTCTTATGTGCATAGATAAAACCTAGAAACAAGATAAACAAAAAGATAATGATTTCGATGAATGCAGGAATGCCAATGTCTTTAACAACCACTGCCCATGGATATAAAAAGACCAATTCAACGTCGAAGATTAAGAATATTAAAGCAAACAAATAATATCCAACATTGAATTGAACCCATGATTGGCCGATAGTTGGAACGCCGCATTCGTATGGCAAACCTTTCTGCGCATTTTTAGAGTGACGTGACAAAATATTTGACAACAGAATTCCACCACCAGCAAAGGCTACTCCACAAATCATCAATAGCAATAATGAACCGATTCCCATAAAGTTGTTTGGTTGAAGAAAAGATTTTTCCTAAGAGGAACCTTTCCTTGAGGAAAATTCAAACATAATCGATTGTTTTTGAAAAACCAACAATTAGTTTCATGAGTTTATCAACAATATCAAACTTTTTTAAGGTAGATATTGTTT
>JANLRG010000121.1:0-1312 GCA_031361545.1 Bacteroidota bacterium | reverse complement strand
GTCTGAGCCGTCAATCCGTTGAAAGTACCCGATGGATTTTGTGTACCGATATTGGGCAAAATGCTATAAGTGATTGCCCCTGTTCCACCTGTTGCGGAGACAATGACTTTCCCTGTTGCGCCGCCGTTACATTGGGCATTTGTTACTGAGGGGGTGCTGAAAACGATAGGCGTAGGTTCACCAACCGTCGCGGATACTGTTTTGGTGCAACCATTGGCATCCGTTGCAGTAAAAACGTAAGTCTGAGCCGTCAAGCCATTGAACGTACCCAATGGGCTTTGTGTACCAATATTTGGCAAAATACTGTAAGTTATTGTGCCTGTACCACCTGTTGCAGAAAGGATGACTTTACCCGTTGCTCCACCAAAGCATAAGACATTTGATACTGAGGGGGTAATGACAATAGCCAAAGGTTGACCGACCGTCGTTGTATTTACCGCCACACAACCATTATTATCCGTAACAGAACAACTATAAGTGCCCGCGCTGAGATTGAGGAAACTACCCGTTGTGTTACTGGTTGCACCTAACTTGAAAGTATAAGGAGAGGTTCCTCCCGATGCTGTAAAAATGATTTTACCATCTGAACCACCACTGCATGAAGTGTTGGTTACTGAGGATGTGACGATAATAGCGGATGGTTGTGAAACTGTAACGGTTGTTGTAGTTGAACAACTATTTCCATCGATAGCTGTAACAGTATAGGTTTGAGCAGTCAGTCCATTAAAAGTTCCTGACGGACTTTGCGTACCGATATTAGGCGAAATGCTGTAAGTAATAGCCCCAGTTCCACCCGTTGCTGAGACGACGACTTTACCTGTCGAGCTGCCATTGCAATCAGCGTTTGTTACTGAGGGGGTGCTAATAATAATTGGTAGGGGTTGATTGACTGTTGCAGATTTTATGACAGTACAACTATTGGCATCAGTAGCTGTGACAGTATATGTTTGAGCCGTCAATCCTGTAAATGTACCTGACGGGCTTTGACTTCCAATATTAGGCGAAATGCTGAAAGTAATAGTTCCTGTTCCACCTGCTGCTGAGACGATGATTTGACCAGTCGCACCGCCATTGCATTGGACGTCTGATACTGAGGGGTTACTCAAACTAATGGCAGAAGGCTGATTGACTATCGCAGATTTTATGGCAGTACAACCATTGTCATCAGTAACGGTGACGATATAATTACCTGAATTGAGGACGGGGAAAATACCCGTTGTATTGAGAACTCCACCCGACGAAAAGAAAGAATAAGGCGGTGTACCACCTGTTGCTGATACGATAATTTTGCCATCTGAACCGCCATTGCATT
>JANLRG010000647.1:0-1008 GCA_031361545.1 Bacteroidota bacterium | reverse complement strand
TGTTTTACACATAATCCAAACACCTGCATCGTTCATCCAGGGAACTAACTTCGCACCCGCGCCAATTGCCAAACACAAATAAACGGGATTAAAACCTAAATTCGCATTTTGAGCCATCCCTGCTAAAATACCTGAAGCTGTAATCAAGGCAACCGTCGCCGAGCCTTGTGCTGTCCGAACTACCGCCGTAATAAAAAAAGCTAAAGGAATCAACGCCATTTGATAGTCTTTTGTCAATTCCGCAATGCGGCTGCTGATGCCTGTTTGTTGCAACATACCGCCAAATGCACCGCCTGCCGCAGTGATTAAAATAATGCCGCCGCCACTCATTATGGCTGTTTGAACAAAAGCACTCATACCTCCTTTCATCGTCTTTTTTTGATTCACAAGTACCAATAACGCGAACAAAGCACCCGTCAGTAAAGCGATGTTTTTGTCCCCAAAAAACAAGACGACATCCATAACGCCATTAAGAAAATTGGAAGAAGTCAAAGGCACATTTGGTTTTGAAAAGGCTTCAACTGCTGACCGAATACAAATTGTTATCAAAGGAAAAACCGCAGGCAAAAGCGCTAAACCCAAAATAGGCAAGTCTTTATCGTCTTTACGCGCAATTTCGGCGATATCTTCTAAACGGGCATCAGGCGCATCGCGAAGCGGAATCGGCATCTTTTTATTGAGCCAAACGGCAACAAAATAGCCGACAGTAATGGTACAAAGTCCTAATAATGTGCCACATGCCATCATCAAACCAATAGGCACATTGAGCGCACCGACTAAAAACAAAGGGCCTGGCGAAGGCGGCACAAAGGAATTTGCCATGACTGCCCCCGCAATAACGCACAACACCAATAACAAATAGTTTTTACCTAATCGCATACCCATTGCTTTTGCCAAAGGCATCATTAAGAAAATAACGGTGTCAACAAAAACAGGAATGGTCAAGAAAAAACTGCTGATTAAAAAGCCAATCGGCGCTTTATTAACGCCCGTCAATTTGAGCAAAGC
>JANLRG010000086.1:0-1763 GCA_031361545.1 Bacteroidota bacterium | reverse complement strand
CCAATTTTTTGGTCTGCTGCTATTTCGAATTTGTAGCCGCCTTTGAAATCAACGCCTAATTCAAAGCCTCTGACAAAAAAACTTACAACGCCCGCTAAAATAATAGCTGCCGAAGCGAGATAGGCTTTTTTACGCAATACCATCCAATCCCAATGTATATTTTTGAAAGCACCTTCGCTGAATTTAGCAAAGAAACGCAATTCTTTTCCTTGACCAATCCACCAATCAACCATTAAACGGCTAATTAAGATTGCTGTAAAAAGTGTGAACACCACACCAATCGCTAATACAACACCAAAGCCTTTGATCGGTCCGATACCTTTCCAAATCAAGACAACTGAGGTTAAAAATGCTGTTAAGTGACCATCAATAACCGCTGACATGGAGTGTTTAAAACCATCCGATATTGCCTGTGCCGTGGACTTCCCCTCGGCTAATTCCTCTCGAATCCGTTCATAAATAATAACATTCGCATCTACAGCCATACCCATTGTCAAGACGATACCAGCAATACCAGGCAATGTCAAAACTGTACCTTTAGACGTTAAAGCACATATGATAAAGAATAAATTGACGAATAAGGCTATAATTGAGATAATACCACCTGTACTATAATAAATGCTCATAAAAAGCAAAATAGACAAGAACGATAAACCCAATGCCAACAAAGAGTTATGAATATTTTCAGCACCTAATGAAGGTCCGACTACATTTTCTTGAATAATTTCAGCTCTTGCAGGGAGTTTACCAACTTGAAGGATACTTGCTAAATCTTGAGCCTCTTGAACTGTATAGCTACCCGTTATAGACGAACGACCGCCTGTAATTGGGTTGATAACCCGCGGAGCCGATACAACTTCACTATCCAATACAATGGCTACTTCACGATTATTATCTTGTGCGCATAAGGTAGTCAAAGCTGCCCATTGCGCAGCACCTGTATTATCCATTTGAAGGGAAACTTCAACACCGCCACCGCCTTTAGAGTCAGAACTTTGCGCACGAGCATCGGTTACACGCTCGCCATCTAAGGCTGGACCGTCTTTGCCAGCAGCTTTCTTCAAAGCATATAATTCGTATGCACCAGAGGATTTACCTGTAGCATCTTTTATAGGATCTTTCGACCATCTAAATTCCATATCGCGCGGGAATTTTGAAGCAATTTCAGGCTGCTTCAAATATTGCATAACAAGTTCGCGCTTGTTTTTTTCAGTTACGCCTACAACTGCTGGAGATAAATTGCCACCATTCGGGCTTAAAACTGAAAATAATGGACCAGCTGTTAAAGATTTAGTTGTATCTTTAGCAGCTAAAGAATCAGTTTTACCTTCTTGTAAAGCTTTCAAAGTTTTGTCAGCATCCATCAAAGCATTACCCAATTGAGGGTCGTTGATGCGGTAAACTTGCCAAAACTCTAAATTTGCTGCTTTTTGCAAAAAATTACGCGCCCGCTCAGGATTGTCAATACCTGGTAATTCAACCACAATAATATCGCGATTGGCATCCAACGAAACGTTTGGTTGAACAACACCTAATTTATCAATTCGGCTTTTCAAACGTTCAAAAGTTTCTTTAACCGTTTCGTTACCTTTTTTACGAATCAACTCTTGCACTTGCGCATCTGTAGATTCGATATTAATCTGACCTTTCAATGACTCATTACGAGCAAATATACTTGCCAATTTGCCATCTCCTGCCAGTTTTTTATATTCCTGTACAAATAAACTAATGAAATCGCCTTGCGATTTTGTTTGCAATTTAGT
>JANLRG010000080.1:0-1165 GCA_031361545.1 Bacteroidota bacterium | reverse complement strand
AAAGTTTAATATACTTAATTAAGTTTATTACGTAAAAAATGTAATAAAATGAATAAAAAACAGCGTATCCTGCCCATTGCTGATAAAATTGAAATCAATCAGGAGGCATTTACCAATGAAAATTTGCCTGATTCAGAAGCTGTCAATCAAACGGTGGCTATGGTCAGGATACGTTGTTTTTTATTCATTTTATTACATTTTTTACGTAATAAACTTAATTAAGTATATTAAACTTTATAAGTTTATTAATTAACTTACTTAATTATGCCAATTGTTTTTCCTATTTCATTAATCCAAGATACATAGTTTTGATGGGCAGTATCACTGTTTGAAGCTTCATAAAGGCTCAAATAGGTGTCAGCATCTGAGAAAAGAGCATAATCGAACAGGTAATTTTTCAAAAAAGGCAGTTTTTCCGAAGCTGTAATAGATTCGATGTCTTGAATCAAAAATTGATTCTTTCGCGACCGATGGCGGTACATATTGACGAAACCTACGGCTGTCAGCTTGCGGTTGGATAATTGGCGCGCCGCTTGGATTTGTTGCACAAAACGCAAATATTTGAAAGTAGAATCTAAATTATGATTGCCCGAAACGAACGGCAAAAAGAGATAATCCACGTACATCAGCGATTTCGAAATCTCCTGCTGTGTCACATCTGCTTTGGCATCCAATTTTCCCGCAGCATCAATCAGGATGATTTGATACGCTTGATCCAATTGGCTGATATTATTTTGTAACTCATTGATTGAATAGTCCAATACCGGGTACGGCTCCAGTTGAGTATTACCATACGCCGTTTTGTCAATCGTACGACACGAGATGATGGATTTTTGGTCGTCAATATCTACTATCGCTACTTTTAAATTGAAAGGTGCTTGTGATAGGGTTGAAGCCAACATCAAAGTGCATTGCGATTTTCCAACACCGCCTTTTTGATTGCCGAACATTAAGATTTTTGCCATAAAATTTTACTTTTTTATTTTTTCAGCAAGCAAAGTGTAATTTAAAGCCTTGTTGTTCTTTAGAGCGTAAAAAAAGGTGGTTGACCGCCAATATTTTATGGGTTCAAATAAACAAACCTTTCATAGTTTCTCTTTTTTGATGTTTTACTGCGTAATAAAAGCAGTAAAATTAATAAACTTAGTTAAGCAATAAATTTAGT
>JANLRG010000057.1:0-16667 GCA_031361545.1 Bacteroidota bacterium | reverse complement strand
GGTGGCAAAAATTCACTTCTGGAATTACAATGATATTGAACTTGATCAATGATTGTTTGTGGATGTTCTATCCTTACACCCAGCGCAAAGGGTTTGGATTCAATTAATATATTTCTTCTTTCTAGTAACTCATAAATATCTCGTGCGGAATGACCAGTAGCTAATATTAAATTTCGACATTCTCTTTCTGAAAAAATTCCTGTAGAAACATTTTTAACTTTTATTGATTTGATTGAGTCATTCAAAATAAAAATATCTTCTAGTTTCGTTTCAAAATGAATTTCACCGCCAGCTGCCAAAATGGTATTTCTGATTTGCTCTACTATCTGTGGTAATTTATTTGTTCCGATGTGAGGATGAGCATCTATTGCAATCGAAGGATCAGCCCCATGTTCAATAAAAATGTTGAGAATTCTATTGATGTCTCCACGTTTGTTTGACCTCGTGTAGAGTTTTCCATCGCTGTATGTTCCTGCTCCACCTTCACCAAAACAATAATTAGAATCAGAATTGACTTCTCCTTCTCTCGTTATTTTTGCAAGATCTCTCCGTCTTAACTTTACTTCTTTTCCTCGTTCAATGACTACGGGTTTTAATCCTGCTTCAATTAATTTTAATGCGGCAAACATTCCAGCCGGCCCGAATCCTATTATAACGACTTCTTTTGAATTTGAAACATCTCTATCGAAATTGAAGAGTTTGTTTTCGCTTTTATAGATCGGAATTTCATCAATTGAAACCTCTACCATCAGCCGTATTTTAACGGTACGACTACGTGCATCGATAGATCTTTTCAGCAGGCGGATATTCTTAATCCTCTCTACAACTACATTCAATAATTGTGAAGCCTGTTGCAACTGTTTGCTTTGATCTGCTGCCTCTTCGGGAAGAAGGACCAGCTCTAGCTGCTTTATCATTAACTATTATTTTTTATTCGAAGGTTAAACTGATGGTAAATGTTTTTGAATATAAGGCATCAATCGGATTTGCATAGATTGTATTGTCAGGGACTAATAAATTTCTTAATCCATTAAACATTTTTATTTCAGGAGAGAATTTAAAATACGATAAGTAAAAGTCAAAGCCTAACCCTACTTCATAACCATAATCATTTTTCTTCAGCTTTATCAAATCTTTATCAACTGAATTTACCTTCGCTTGTGAAACCATGTCAATCGCATATTTGATTCCTGCTAATACATACATCCTGTAATTGTTCACTCTTTTAGATTTAAATTTGAGATCAAATGGGAACTCTAAATAACTCGATTCGATTTTTTTTGTTTTGTCAATTGTAGAGCTGTCTTTTAGAAGTAAACTGTACGTTAAGTTTCGCTGTGAAAAAGCTAACGTCGGAATAAACCTTAAATCAAAATGTTGTCCAATTCTTAAATTGCCAATGATTGATAAATTAAGCCCAGCTACTGGTGAAGATTCGATTTTGTAAACCGAATCAAGCGTATTAAAATTTCCAGTCTTGTGAATTAAAAAGTCTGATGAGTTAATGCCTAATGCGAAACCAAAATGAATTTGTTGGAAATCGTATTTAGGAAGATTTACTGGCTGGTTATCTAGTTGTGCTTTGATAATTGAAGGATGAATCAAAAACAATAAAAAGAAAAGTGCATTTTTAAATTGTTTTATCATGATTATTTTTTTCCTAAATAAATACTTGCAACTCCAAACGTAAGCGTCGTAAATTTAGTTTCTTTAAATCCCGCCTTTTTTAATAATTCAATAAAATTATTTCCATAGGGAAAAGCTGTAACCGATTCATGTAAATAAGCATAAGCAGCCTTGTCTTTTGATATTGCTTCTCCAATCTTCGGCGTAATTTTACTTGAATAAAATTTGTACAAAGCTTTTATAATTTTATTTTGTGGCTGAGAAAATTCTAAAATTAAAGCTGTTCCTCCTGGTTTAGTTACTCTATATATTTCTTTCAAACCTACTTCGAGATTTTGGAAATTCCTTACTCCGAAGGCAACGGTCACCGCATCAAATTTATTGTCCTCGAATATTAAAGCTTCCGAATCCCCCTCTATCAGCTCTATTTTTTCAGATAAATTTCTCTTCCGAATTTTTTCTCTTCCTATTGCCAACATATCAGAAGAAATATCTACCCCATAAATCTTGTCAGGGTTCAATTGCATAGCTGCCAATGCCAAATCAGCAGTGCCAGTTGCAATATCTAAAATAATTTTAGGCTGACTTTGCTTTAATAAATTGATAGCTTTCTTTCTCCATATTCGATCTGTTCCAAACGATAAAAAATGAATGAGAAAATCATAGCGCCACGCAATGTTGTTAAACATAGTGGCAATCTGCTTTTTCTTTTCTTGCTTTGAATCTTTATAAGGAGTAATTTTTTCCAAATTATTTTATTTTTAATCTTTTTGCTTCACTAAGCAGTTGCTGTTTTTCGATTGGGACTACACCAACTTTTTCACATACTAATCCTCCGGCAAGATTAGAAAGTGTTGCTAATTGTTCATGACTCGTTTCTAAGGCTAAACATAACGCTGCCACACTAATTACGGTATCTCCGGCACCAGAAACATCTGCAATCGTTCTTATGTGAGCTGGTAATAATTTATCTTCTTTGTCATCCGCAAAAAACACCCCTTGCTCTGAAAGTGTTACCAACGTCATTCCTATTTTATGTTCGTTATTCAGTTTCGAAACTGCTTTACTGATTTCTGCAAGTTGATATTTATCAAGATCTAATTTCATCCCATCTCTTAACTCTTTTAAGTTGGGTTTGAAAAGCGAAACATTTTTGTAATGATTAAAGTTTTTTCTCTTTGGATCAACAGCTGTAGGGATACCTTTTTGACGAGCTAACTTTACAACAGATTCTATTAACGATTTGTTCAAGACTCCTTTATCATAATCTTCAAAAATAATAACATCAATATTTTTTTTAGAAATAATATGTGTAATCCTATTCAATAATTGTTTCCGATCAGAAGCTGTAATTTCAACGTCTTGCTCTTCATCAACTCGCAGCATTTGATGATTGTTTCCAATTATTCTCGTTTTAACTGTCGTTGATCGTTCTGAACTTTGAAAAATTCCATCTAAACTTAATTCAATCAATTGTAAAAGTTCGATAAATGATCTTCCATTAATGTCATTTCCTATAACTGAACACAAAATAGGATTCGCACCAAGTGATTTGATATTTATTGCAACGTTAGCTGCTCCGCCTAAACGACTTTCTTTTTTTTGAATGCTAACAATAGGGACTGGTGCTTCTGGTGAAATGCGTTCTACTCTTCCCCACAAATAATTATCTAACATCACGTCTCCGATAATCAATACATTCAGTTTTTCGAATGCGGAGAATAATTCATTGATGGATCTGTTTTTCACAATTTATTTTTTTAATTTTATTTCAATTTTGAAAGCGCCTCTTTTATTCTTTTTATAGCTTCAATCAATTTTTCATCAGATGTTGCATACGAAAAACGTAAACAATTTGGAGCTCCAAATGCTTCACCGGTTACTAAGCTAACATGTCCTTTGTGTAAAAGATACATACACAAATCAGTTGAAGTAATAATTTTTGATTCTCCGTCTGATTTTCCAAAATAATAGCTGATATCTGGGAAAACATAAAATGCACCTTTCGGCTCATTAATCTCCCAACCTGGAATGTCTTTCATTAACTTCAACACCAAATCTCTTCTTCTTCGAAAAGCAGATTGCATTTCTATTGTTGGTTGGTTACTTTCATTCAATGCTGCCTCAGCAGCTTTCTGAGAAATTGAACTTGCTGCAGAAGTAAATTGTCCTTGCATTTTATCGCATGCTTCAGCAATATATTTTGGAGCGCCGATGTATCCGATTCTCCATCCAGTCATCGCATAACCTTTCGAAACTCCATTTACTATTACTACTTGATCTTTTATAAAATCAAATTGTGCAATGCTTTGATGTTGATCTAAGAAATTAATATGCTCATAGATTTCATCAGAGAGAATAATTATTTTTGGAAACTTCGCAAGTACTTCAGCTAACGCTTTCAATTCTTCTTTCGTGTAAACAGTGCCAGTCGGATTGCAAGGTGAAGAAAAAATAAACATTTTAGTCTTCGTTGTAATTGCAGCTTCTAATTGTGCAGGAGTAATTTTAAAATCAGATTCGAGTGTCGTATTTACAGAAATTGTTTTTCCTTCAGCAAGTTTTACAATTTCAATATAGCTTACCCAAAATGGATTAGGAATAATGACTTCATCGCTTGGATCTACTATACTTAAGACAACATTTGCAATACTCTGTTTGGCTCCTGTTGAAACAACTACTTGATCTGGTTTGTAGTCTAAGTTGTTTTCTCTTTTAAATTTATCTGACACTGCTTTTCTTAATTCAGCAAATCCTGCAATAGGCGGATAAAAAGTATAGCCGTCGTCAATTGCTTTTTTGGCAGCTGCACATATATGTGCCGGGGTCACAAAATCAGGTTCGCCTAAAGACAAATTGATTACATCGATGCCTTGTGACGATAACTCTCGACTCAATTTTGACATGCCAATGGTCTGACTTTCAGCCAATCTTTGGACACGTTGGGATAATGATTTCTGTTCCATAATTTAAGGTTGCAAACCTAAGGGATTCCCCTTGAATAGCCAAGTTTAGAATCTTTCTCTCAGCATTATAAAAAGATGATAAACAGATAAGTAGGAGAAGATCTTTTTAACCAGCAAATACTGCGAATAATTTTGGCAGAAATCTCATATTGGCATGAATTTCGACCATTTGCACGCGTCGAACGAAATGAATGTGGAAACTATTTTACTGTCACATTGTCGTTCCTTATCTTCGCAATCAATTATGTTTTCAGAAAAGCCCTCTTCCCTAAATGATTTTCATTTAGCCAATATCATCGATGATGATACCGAATTTATTCCTCTTCTAACCCAAGAAGACGAAGATCAAATGAATGAACAGGACGTCCCTGAGATTCTTTCAATTCTACCTTTACGTAACACCGTTTTATTTCCTGGTGTTGTTATCCCAATTACTGTTGGACGTGATAAATCTATCAATCTGATTAAAGATGCTTACAAGGGCGATAAAATAATTGGCGTCGTGGCGCAACGAGATGTGTCAATAGAGGATCCTTCTTTTCCCGAATTAAATCAAGTAGGAACAGTGGCTCAAGTAATTAAAATGTTGAGGATGCCTGATGGAAATACTACAATTATTATTCAGGGTAAAAAAAGATTTAAGTTAGATGAATGCATGCAGACTGAACCATACATTCGATGCAAGGTGCTTCCGTTTCCTGAAAAAACTTCTAATGCGGCGGACAGTGAATTTATGGCACTAGTAGGGTCATTGAAAGATTTGGCGCTTCAAATAATTCAACATTCTCCGAACATTCCATCTGATGCAGGTTTTGCAATTCGGAATATCGAAAGCCATTCTTTCTTGATCAACTTTATTTGTTCGAATATGAATTTGGATGTTGCAAAAAAGCAAGAGTTACTTGAAATCATCGATCATAAAGAAAGAGCAAATTTAGTTTTAGAATATTTGACAAAGGAACTACAGATGCTGGAATTGAAAAATCAAATCCAAAGTAAAGTTCGTGTCGATATTGATAAACAACAAAGAGATTATTTTTTAAATCAACAACTAAGAACCATTCAAGAAGAATTAGGAGGAAGTACTCCTGATCGAGAAGTTGCTGAACTAAAAGAGAGAGCGAGGACAAAAAAGTGGAGTAAAGAAGTTGAGGAAACTTTTAAGAAAGAATCTGATCGTCTTGCAAGAATGAATCCTGCCGCTGCTGAATATTCTGTTATCTTGAATTACCTAGAGTTGCTCTTAGATCTTCCATGGAATGAGTTTACCAATGATAACTTTGATTTGAAGCATGCTCAAAAAGTTTTAGAAAGTGATCATTATGGATTAGAAAAAGTGAAAGCGAGGATATTAGAATATTTAGCTGTGTTGAAATTGAAGCGTGATATGAAATCCCCAATCATGTGTTTATATGGGCCTCCCGGAGTAGGAAAAACTTCATTGGGAAAATCTGTGGCAAAAGCGCTAGGTCGAAAATATGTTCGCATGTCTCTCGGCGGATTGCGTGACGAAGCTGAAATAAGAGGTCACCGCAAAACATATATTGGTGCGATGCCTGGAAGAATTATTCAAAATTTGAAAAAGGCTAAGTCGAGTAATCCGATTTTTGTTTTGGATGAAATTGATAAATTGGGAAATGATTTTCATGGCGATCCATCTTCTGCTTTGTTGGAAGTTTTGGACCCTGAACAAAATAATACTTTCTATGATAATTATGTGGAGATCGATTATGATCTCTCCAATGTATTATTCATTGCTACGGCAAATTCATTGAGTCGTGTTCAGCCTGCACTTTTAGACAGAATGGAAATCATAGAAATCAATGGTTATACGATTGAAGAAAAAGCTCAAATTGCAATCAAACATTTAATTCCAAAGCAACTTGAAGCGCATGGTCTGAAAAAGCAACACTTAAAAATTTCTCCAAAGTTGATTGAGTATCTTATAGACAGATACACACGAGAGTCGGGTGTAAGAGGATTGGAGAAAAAAATTGCCTCACTGGTGAGAGGTATTGCCAAATCAGTTGCAATGGAGGAAAAGTATAATGTCGCCGTTTCTGAAACAGACATTACGAAAATTCTTGGTGCTCCAATATTTATGGCAGATAAATATCAAGGGAATGATGTAGCTGGGGTAGTTACTGGTCTTGCATGGACTTCAGTAGGTGGAGATATACTTTTTGTAGAGACTTCTGTAAGTAAAGGAAAAGGAAAACTAACCATCACAGGAAATCTTGGCGATGTGATGAAAGAGTCTGCTGTAATTGCTCTTGCCTATTTGAAAGCTCATTGTGAACAATTGAAAATCGATCACCGCGTTTTTGATCAATGGGACATTCATATTCATGTTCCTGAAGGCGCAACACCGAAAGATGGCCCTTCGGCTGGTATAACAATGTTGACCTCTTTGGCTTCAGCATTTACTCAACGAAAAGTGAAGGCTCATTTAGCAATGACAGGAGAAATAACCTTACGTGGGAAAGTATTACCGGTTGGAGGAATAAAAGAAAAAATTCTGGCAGCTAAACGCGCGGGGATAAAAGACATTATACTTTCTATAGACAATAAAAAAGATATTGTAGAGATAAAAAAAATGTACATCAAAGATATGCGCTTTCATTATGTTAGCGAAATGATTGATGTGATTCAAATAGCTTTAATGAAAGAGAAAGTTGCAAACTCAAAAGATATAAAATTTATTCAGGCAGAAAGAAAGGGAATTTAATTTCTTTTTTTTATGGTGCTTGTTGATTATACTTTGGTTAAATAATTTTAATGGTGCAAAATTAATTTTTATGGAAGGTCAAAGTAATGTAGCAGTAATTGCAGGGTCCACAGGTTTAGTAGGTGCTGAATTGCTTGATATGCTCCTTGAAAGTAAAAAATATGACAAGGTTTATTCATTAGTACGTAAGTCCACTGGCAAACAAAATCCTAAATTAATTGAGCTGTTGGTTGATTATGATGAATTGAAAAATACACTTTCATCAATCACGGACGTAAATGACGTTTACTGTTGTTTGGGGACTACAATGAAAGTTGCAGGTTCTAAAATGGCGTTTCGTAAAGTTGATTTTTTATACCCTTTATTCCTTGCCGAATGGGCAGTTGAAAAAAAAGTAAATCAATTTTTAATGATTTCTGCTATGGGAGCGAATCCACATTCTTCTATTTATTATAATCGTATCAAAGGGGAAATTGAAAATGAAGTTGCAGCACTCCCCATAAACTCAGTTGCTTTTTTTAGACCGTCTCTACTTTTAGGAAATAGAAAAGAAAAAAGAATAGGAGAAAAAATTGGTATAGCGATTTTTAAAACTCTATCGTTTTTGTTTGTTGGGATTTTAAAAAATTACAAAGGCATTGAAGCTTCAAAAGTTGCAAAAGCAATGATTGATCACGCTTCCAAACAAAAAACCGGAAAAGAAATAATCCTTTCCGGTCAAATGTTGTAATCATACTTTTGAGGCCATTGAATTAGCCATTCATTGAAACAAGAAACTCCTCATTTGATTTTGTGCCTCTCATACGATCTAGAATAAATTCCATCGCTTCTAAAGGATTCATATCTGCCAAGTGATTTCTTAGAATCCACATTCTTTGCATCATCTCTTTGTCCAGTAACATATCTTCTCTCCGTGTACTTGATGCAACTAGATCAATAGAAGGAAATAAACGTTTGTTGGAAATTTTTCTATCTAACTGTAATTCCATATTTCCAGTTCCTTTGAATTCTTCAAAGATAACCTCATCCATTCTAGAGCCAGTATCAATTAATGCTGTTGCAATAATCGTTAAGCTTCCTCCATTTTCAATTTTACGAGCGGAACCAAAAAATCTTTTTGGTTTGTGAAGAGCATTTGCTTCAACACCACCTGAAAGAACTTTTCCACTTGCAGGAGCAACAGTATTATAGGCTCTTGCCAATCGCGTAATTGAATCTAATAAAATAACTACGTCATGTCCGCATTCAACTAATCGCTTTGCTTTTTCTAAAACAATGTTTGCAATCTTTACATGTCGCTCTGCCGGTTCGTCGAACGTGGATGCGACAACTTCTGCATTCACACTTCTTGCCATGTCGGTTACTTCTTCTGGGCGCTCGTCGATCAGTAAAATAATCATATAAACTTCCGGATGATTCGCAGCAATAGCGTTTGCTACATCCTTCAATAACATTGTCTTTCCTGTTTTTGGCTGAGCTACAATTAAACCACGCTGTCCTTTACCAATTGGAGTAAACATGTCCATTATTCTTGTCGAATGACTGGATTTGTCACCACTTAAGTTTAATTTTTGGTAAGGGAATAATGGAGTCAGATAATCAAAGTGAATACGATCTCTTACAATTGCAGGATCCAATCCATTAATAAATTCAACTTTTACAAATGGGAAATATTTTTCTCCCTCGCGAGGAGGCCTAACATAACCACGAACTGTATCTCCTGTCTTTAATCCAAACATTTTGATCTGTTGTAGGCTCACATATACATCGTCTGGAGAAGTCAAGTAATTAAAATCACTTGAACGTAAAAAACCAAAACCATCAGGCATAATTTCTAGAACACCATCCACACTTATTAATGTATCTGGATCAATTGCAGTTTCTTGAACTGGATTATCTCTTCTTTGTTTGAAGTTATTATTATTGTTGTGTTGATTAGAAGAGGTAGAGTTGTAAGAATTTTGTTGTGGTAAATTGGGTCTCTCGAATTCGTTTTTAATAAATGGTTTTGGGGAAGAGAATGTTTTTTGACTTACCTCTTCTGAACCCCCTGATTCCATTTGATGAATTGGTTTTGTCATCGCAGGTTGAGAAATAGAAGCTGGTGGTGGAGTAGGAGTCTGACGAATTGGTGGCGTCTTAACACTGGGCTCTAAAACTACAGGCGATTTTTTCTCTTGATCCGAGTCTTCCATTGGAGAAACTCTCTTTCTTTTTGGACGAGAAGAGGCATCCTCTGAACTTGATTTATCTTCTGATTTATCTTCTGATTTACCTTGTAATTTCTCAAAATTTTTCTCTTGAGTTTTCACAGGTAATTTTTCAGTCGATTTTTCTAAAGATTTTTCAGCCGATTTTTCAGCGTCCTTCATTTCAGCTTTTACAATTTTAGCGCTAGGTTTAGCAACTACAGATTCACGAATAGTTTTTGTGGAATCCGGATTTAATGCCTGTTGATCTAAGATCTTGTAAATTAAATCCTGCTTACGAAAATCATCGTAATTAGGAATGTTCATCGAACGGGCGATTTCTTTTAACTCTGGAACGAGTTTGTCATTCAATTCAATTATATCGTACATGAAAAAATGGGTGATTGTTAGCTTGTTTCCACAAGCGTTTATAAGTTAGATAGGGGATTAATTAAGATGCAGTAAGTGCAATAAACTTTAACTTTTGCTGAAGCTTTCAGCGGTTTCTATAAATGAAAGGGGAAATTCCGAAATGGTTAAATAAAAAACCCTTAGCAAACTTGAATTTCGTTACAATAATAATCTATTTTGTTAATACAAACAAAGGTTTTTAATTTTATTTCTCTAAATCATGCCTTAATTCGCTTCTTTAATGAAATCAATTCGACAAATTTCTTTATTTTTGAGATCTAAATTCTAATTATGCTACAACGTATTCAAACTCTTTTCTTAATAGGGGTACTTAGTCTTGCGGTATTGATAATGTACATCCCAATTTATGAGTTGGTCAAAGAACCTTCTCTTTCGTCAGATTCTTCAACGGTAAGCTCTGATCAATTTACGGTTTTTAACAACGCAATTTTAGCAATAATTAATGGAGCAATTGGGGTGCTTGCTTTGATCGCCATTTTTCTTTTCAAGAATAGAAGTTTACAAATACGAGCGTGTAATCTTGCATTACTGATTGATTGTATTTTTATTGGACTTTTATTTTTCTCTGCTGACACCATGTCTTCAACATTACGCATGAGGGTTCATTATCTATATGGAAGCTACTTGCCAATCATCAATGCAGTTTTCTTATTTTTGGCAGTACGGTTTGTTAAAAAAGATGAAGAATTAATTCGATCGGCTGATAGACTTCGATAATCTTATTCAAGAGCGCCTCTTAATCCTAACTCTATCGCTTCAAGATTACTGATTTTACTTTCATGAATCTGAAAACGTAAAACAGTTCTGATTTTGTGGAAACCATGTTTTCCTGCGGCACCAGGATTCATGTGTAATAAATTATTTTTCTTATCGGGCATCACTTTTAGAATATGTGAATGGCCACAAATAAATAAATCGGGGCTACAGTCTATAATTTTTTTATTTGCGTCTGGATAATAATTTCCTGGATAACCTCCGATATGTGTGATGAATACTTTTACTCCTTCACATTCAAAAATCTGATCTAAAGGGTGAGTCTGACGAATGGCCATCCCATCGATGTTGCCGTAAACTCCACGGAATGTTTTGAAATTTGAAAGAGTTAAAGAAATAGTCTCATCACCAAAGTCGCCTGCATGCCATACTTCATCACAGTTTTCAAAGTGCTTAAGTATGGAAGGGTCTAAATAACTATGTGTATCCGATAAAAGTCCAATCCTCTTCATAAGAAAGATTATATTTTTTCTAAATCATTCAATTTTATCCAACCGATACTGCCATTGGCAATTTTTATCTTGTTCCAATTTTCAAAGTTTTCAATGATATCTACTTTTGTCCCTTCGTGAAGAATAAATAAATCATTTCCTTTTTCATCAGGAGAACTTTTTACATAAACTGACGATGTCATAATGACTCCTTGTTGATCATCATGATACATTTTTTTTGAACTTGCAGCAGTGGTGTAAGTGAAAATTGAAATCAGAAAAAACAATGTCGTAAAAATAAAACTCAATTTTTTTAGTTTTGTTGTTTTTCCTACCATATAAATCGCGGCTGCAATAAACATGATCCACAGTGAAATAATAAAAGTCGCACTCCAAGAATTAGAAGGCATGATTTCTACGATGTGGTTATACCAGCGTTTGTAAAAAACTTCTGGAACGTTATCAATTCGATCGATAATTTTTAAGGATGCGATTTTCAAATTAAATTTTATGTCTTCATCATCAGGGTTGATTTTTATTGCTCGCTCATAATTAAGAATTGCTTTTGGAACATTGCCTGATTTAAAATAAGAATTACCTAGATTGAAATATACTTGACTTGATGAAAGACCTTTGCTTAGAATATTTTCGTAAGTTTTGATAGCACCATTATAATCCATTTTTTGGTACTGTAAATTCCCTTGCTTGTAAAGTGTTAGAGCTTGATTAGGATTGCTAATAGCTAATGCAGTTATATGTAAGAGGAAGAATAAGAAAATGATTTTTTTCATGTTGAATTATTTAGAGTAATTCCGATTGATGAAATTAATATTTAATGGAACCATCCAATTTGGTAATAATATTTATTCCTTGCTGATAAAGTGTTTCATTCGCACTTGATGACGCACCTGCGAATCGTGCAAACTCGCAACTTTCAATTGTGTCACCAAATTCTATAATTATATTATCTGAAACATTCATTAACTTCAATTGATTCATGACTTTTTCTTTTGACAATTCGGAAACTTCTATCCTTAATTTATCACTTATAAATCCCCACAAGGCTCGGAACATTTCATCGAGAAACTTATCTTTTTCATTGGTATTTAAATATTTTTTCGCCAGACTCAATCTCTTCATTGCTTCTTTATTGGCGCGTTGACTTTTAATTTGTCCAAAATTCCCTGCTTCTTTTTCTTTCTTTCTTTTAATTAAGAAAAGCAATAGAAAAGCAAGTGAAGGCAATATGCTCAAAGAATAAAAATAAACAGAGCCAAATAAAGTCTCGCGACTATTTTTAAATTCAGCATCTTCTGTTTTTATATAGTGAATATCTTTGCCTAATTGCTGTACATCCGAGCGTTGGACATCATTGGTGACTACAGTTGAATTTCCATTTCCTCTGTTTACTTTTAAATTAATATCAGGAAAATTTATTGTAGAATATTGTTTTTTCTCTAAATCAAAATACACAAATGGTGAAATTTGTATTTTAAATTCGCCAGCATTTCTAGGAATAACTAAATACTCGAAAGTTTTTGTTCCTGAAACTCCAGACAATGTAGAACTCAAATTTACATTCTCTTTTGGATCATAGGTTTCAAAATCGGGAGGAAAAGTTAGTTGTGGCGATTCTAAAAGTTTAATATTACCTCTTCCAGATATTTTAACTTTAATATTTACCGCTTCATTTGCTTTAGCTTCTTTTCGGTCTAAATTAATTTCGCAATTTAATTTACCAATTGCTCCATTAAAAGAAGCTGGTGCTATGTTTGGTAAACTCTTAACTGATATTTTTATTGGATCACTTTTTAATTCGATTTTTACATCCTGTACATTATTATTGAAAAACGGATTGTTGAAGAATGGATCATTGAAAAATTGCGAGAAAGGATCATTGCTGTTTTGTTGCTGTTGTCGTTTCACTGGCACTCTTGCAATGACTTCACATTCCATCGGATCAATTTCCAATTGACCAGATCTCTGTGGAAATAAAACTAGTCTTTTAATGTCTGCTACTTTATAAACAACGCCATCTACCGTCTCATTATGAAAATCCAATTGAGGTTGCTTATCGATATCTTGACTCCAAAATCCTGCGAAGGAGGGAAGTTTTGAAACTCCAAAATTTAATAAAGTAACTTTTGAATAGATTTTATAAATTACTGAAATTCCTTCACCTTGATAAGGTGTACTTTTATCAATAGTAGCTCTGATAAATACATTTTTACCGGCTCCATGCATTACATTATCCTGTGTGCCACTCTGTTTTTGATTATTTTGAGATTGACTTTGAGTAGGAGGTGAACCTTTTGTAACGATAATGGAAAGAGGATTACTTAAAAGTTTATTTGAGCCCACAATAATTTCTGCCGGACCAATTTTAAATGATCCTTCTTTTACTGCTTGAAGTACATAGGTAAATGAAAGTGTTTGTGAGACAGATCCATTAATTATTTGCATTTGATTACTCTGACTCGGCCCCATTATAACTGTGAAATCTGAAAAAGAAGGTGCTCTAAATGATTTAGCAGAAGCATTAACTGAAAAAGTAATTTGAAACTGTTCTCCATTTTCGATAGATGAAGAGCTTGCAGAAGCAGTGAATTTTTCCGTCTGTGAAAATGAAATCGAATGGGTAGAAAATAATAATAAGAAGATCATTGAAAGCATCCGCTTCCAATGATAAATATTCTTATGATTAAGATTAGTTGTCATTTTTGTTCTAATTATGAATTACTACCACTGTTTGTCGATACTCACTTTGGAAGGTTGTTTGATGTTCATTTTCTTCTGAGTTTTCTTTTCATCGTTATTCAATGCCTGCAAAATTTTGTCAGCATCGTCTTTGGAAATTTTATCTTTTTGTGCTTGCGAGTTTTTGTCTTGATTTTTTTTGTCTTGACCTTTTTCGCTTTCTTTCTGTTGATCTTTGTTTTCTTTATTTTCTTTATTGTCTTTCTTATCTTGATCTTTTTTGTCCTTATCTTTTTGATCTTTGTTTTTATTGTCTTTGTTATTTTTGTTTTTATTTTGTTGTTGTTGCAACATTGATTGCGCGTATGCTAAATTATAACGAGTATCATTATCTTTAGGATTTGCTTTCAAAGCATTCTTGTAAGCTCCAATGCTCTCTTCGTATTTCTTATCTTTTACAAATGAATTGCCTAGGTTATGGTAAACTTTTGCTTTTTCTTCAGAATTCAACTCCTTCATTGCCCCAACTGATTCAAATTGCTTAACTGCTTCATCGTACTTTCCTTGTTTAAAATATGAATTACCTAAATTGTAATTTCCTTCTTTCAGGTTTTTTCCTGTTAGAAGGGATTTTCTATATTCAACTTCTGCATCTGAATATTTTTTTTGTTGGTATTGAGTATTGCCATCTGTAATTAACTTGTATGATGATTTTTGCGCAAAACTAATCTGAACCATACAAATTAGTTGGAAGATTAAAAAATTGATTAATGCTAAATTGGATTTCCTTATTTTATTTTTCATGTCCCAATTATTTCTCATTAAATAAATTCGCACGCTGAATTAATTTTGACTTCTTATTGGTCAAAGTGAATTCTAACAATAATAAAAAGAGCCCTGCAGCTAAAAAATATTGAAACCGATCTTCATAATCTGTGAATTGTTTCGTGCCAAAACTCTTTTTTTCCATTTTTGTAATCTGACTAAGAATCTTTTGTAAACCATCGTCGTTGTTGGATGCCTGAACAAAAAGACCTTTTCCTTCTTCTGCTATCCTCTCTAAAGTTAATGTTTCAAGTTTAGTAATAATTGTATTCCCATCATTATCTTTTAAAAAATCTTGTAGCCCATTTCTAACAATGGGAATAGGAGCTCCTTCTGGCAATCCCATTCCTATCGTATGAATAATTACTCCAGCGGCATGAGCTTTTTTAGCGGCTTCTACTGCATCTTCTTCGTGATTTTCACCATCAGTAATAATGATTAATGCTTTATGTTTATTGTCGTTGCCAACAAACGACTCCTGAGCCATATCAATTGCACAACCAATGCAAGTTCCTTGTGTAGGAATAATATCTGTATCAATGGTAGTTAGAAATAATTTCGCTGCCGCATAATCTGTGGTGATGGGTAACTGTACATACGCTTGGCCGGCAAAAACAATCATTCCAATTCTATCATTTTGAAGTTGGTCGATTAAACGACTTATTGCCTGCTTAGATCGTTCAAGACGATTAGGTTTTATGTCCTGTGCTTTCATTGAATTAGAAACGTCTAATGCTATTATAATGTCAACACCTTCTCGTTTAACTTCTTCTAGCCGCGTTCCAATTTGTGGGTTGGCACATGCAATTATAATTAAAGAGATTCCCGTTAAATTTAGAATTAATTTCAAAAGTTGTTTGGATCTCGAAAAATCAGGAGATAATTTGTTCATCATTGTTTGATCAGCAAATTGTTTTCTAGCTTTTATTTTCCATCTCGTCATGAATAAATACAATACAAATACAATTGGTACTGCTACCAATGCATATAAATATTCCGGATGTGCGAATCGAAACATGTTATGGTAGTTTTTTAAACAAGGTGTAACGCAGAATAATATCAACCAGTAAAATTAATGCAGCTGCAATTGCCCAAGGATAAAATTCTTCGGTGTAATTATGAAATTCAGTGACATCAATTTTTGTTTTCTCAAGCTTGTCAATTTCATTATAAATTTCTTTCAATTTAGAACTGTTAGTAGCTCTAAAATATTTACCATCTGTTTCAGAGGCAATTTGTTTTAAAACTGCTTCGTCAATTTGCACTTCGATATTCTGATATTGAATTCCGAAAGGTGTTTTAAAAGGATAAGGCGCCATTCCTCTAGTTCCAACTCCAATTGTATAAACCCTAATTCCGAATGTCTTTGCTATTTCCCCTGCAGTTTCGGGAGCTATCGATCCAATGTTGTTGACTCCATCAGTTAACAATATTATCACTTTACTTTTTGCTTTACTATTTCTGATTCTATTCACTGCCGTTCCCAATCCTTCACCAATTGCAGTTCCATCAGCTAACATTCCCGATTCTATTCCTGTAAAAAGATTTTTTAGAACCGCATGGTCTGTTGTTAAAGGACACTGAGTAAAACTTTCACCGCTGAAAACAACTAATCCAATTCGATCGTTGGGTCTGCTATCAATAAATTCTTCAGCAACTTTTTTTGCTGCATCAATTCTATTTGGTTTTAAATCTTCTGCCAACATGCTCGCCGAAATATCTAGAGCCATGATAATATCGATTCCTTCTGTTTTAATATTTTGACCACTCATGCTTGATTGTGGTCTGGCCAATGCAATTGTTGCTAAAACAAAGGCTATAAGTTTTAACAAAAAAGGAAGAAAAGAATATTTTTGTTTGAAACTTGGTTTAATTCCCTTGAAATTTTCAAGACTTGAAAAAGTAATTTGTGTCCTTTTTTTGTTCAGGTAAAAGAAATAAAAAGCAACCATTGCTGGTAGCAACAAAAGCAGTAAAAAAAAATAAGGATTCGCAAATT
>JANLRG010000640.1:0-2969 GCA_031361545.1 Bacteroidota bacterium | reverse complement strand
GTTTTTGACATCAATGATCATGGCAATTTGACTAAAATAGTAAGAGGTGAAAATATTGGAACGCTGGTTGAAGGTTAGCCCCCCTGCCCCCTTCCAAAGGAATGCCCTTGGCAAAAGGGGGAGTACATTTCGATAAATTGAAAAAATAAGAGATAAATAATTGGAGACCAATAGTTTATGCAATGAAAAAATCCAAATGGTCATAGAGCCTTTTGGATTTTTTTTGTTTATACCCCTCAGTAAAACCTAATATACTGAGGGGTATTTAATTTTAAAACACTCAATTTCTAAGAATTAAATTTAGAAATTTTGTATATTAATAATTGAAAACAATAATATACCGATTTTGGTGTAAATTACAAAAAAAGTGCTATTTAAATGTTACCGACATTTTGATTTTCTCGAAAAGTAGATTAGCTTTGTTAATATTATTGTAAAAAACTCTATTTCTTATCAACTTTAAACATTAATTAAAATATGATTGAAAACACATAAACCGCGCAATCCGCAATCCGCAATCCGCAATCCGCAATCCGCAATCCGCAATCCGCATTCCGCATTCCGCAAATGGGAAGTAAGGTATTGTAATTTGCGAATACTTTTATATTGAATTGTGTTTTAATATAAAAAAATCACTGCAATTGAGATACGTACTCTTTTGCGCTTAGAATTTTTTTAATCAAAAATTAAATAACCTATTAAAATGACATAACATAATGCTGTAATAAAAAATTCCCACACCTGCGAGGCAGGCATGGGAGTCGGCGGTTTGGCTTTGGCGAGCCGGTCACCCTTCCGTCGTTACCGAAAAAATGACCTAAACCACTTTGTTTACATTTTCAAATTACAAAATTATGAAAAAATTTGCTATTAATTTGCTAATAATTTTAGCAATGTGCTCATTTTTAACATCTTGTAAGAAAGATATTGAGACTAAAGTTGCAAGCACTCCCAAAAGTTCACCTAATATGGAATTAGCTAAAAATGGCGACCCTTCTATAAAATTTAGCAATTTGAATGCTAAGGTGAATGTTGAAAAAGGAATCTTAATGTTTAACACTTTAGATGATTTTACTAAAACGATTGATTTTTTAGGGAATGCCACTGAAACCGAAATAGCTAAATGGGAAAATAGTTTAACAGGATTTACTTCAGTCACCAAAAACTACCTTATTGCGAGAAAGGCAATGAAAGAGACTGAAAATACAGATTCACTGAAGGCGGTATATAACAGTAAAGTAACTATTAAAAATGATGGCACAATTGAACCTATCTTGGAAAATGGGGTAGTTTACGGACGAATTGTTAACGAAAAGGGTTTGTATCAAGTAGGAAAATCAATTGTAAAATACTTTGGAGGCATGGTAATTTCCATTCCGGATGGCGATGAAAAAAAATTGTTATTCGCTATAAATAATCTAAAACAAGATATTGCTAATGGAATTTATGTACATCCGCTAAAGATAGGAGAGATTAATCCTAATTTAAATAACAATGCTTTACAAACTCGATCTTTTTGCTCTATCGGATGCCCTGTAAGTAATTATGGAGGTTATCAAGGTTTTGATGATGATATTAATGAACAATTTAGGCTCACAGGGAATTTTTCGATTTTAGATAATACTTCTATTGTTGGTGCAGGAAATTGTATAGGAAATGCTATCTTAGTTGATATTTCGGTTAATGCGAATGTTACTTTTGATAAATGGGTAAAACCATTCGGTCTAAGTTGGCGGTGGCGAGAAACTTCAAGTGACGGTGGCTTCAACTGGGGCTTCGGCTGGGGTATTGATATAAGTATTAATGGATTTACGGGATTTTATTACCCTTTACAAACTTTTAATGGGACACCTGATAGACAACAAGCGGGAGGATGGAGTTGGGATGTAACCAACTCTGGGCATGTTTATACAAATATTCCACTATGGAAGGGAAATCTGCCTGGTTGTACAACTGTTTATAATGATATGATAGATAAATGGGTGACTAACGGTATAACTATATGTGCTAATCGGACGGGTTTGCGTGCAAAAGCTTTGAAATTAAATTTAAGTAAAATTGAATTTGATTTATATTGTCCACAATAACCACTAAAGTTTTCAACAAAGGTAAGGCTGGATATTTCCAGCCTTACTTCTTAAAATTCTATAAAAATGATTCGAATATTAATGATTATAGCTTTATTGGCAACTTTTAGTTGTCGCCCTACAATAGAATTTGATTCATTGCAAGCTGAATCCAAATTGGTGATTTGGTGTTTTTTGCACCCTGATAGTGTCGTTACAGCCTCTTTAACGAAGACAATACCCATTTTTGAACCGGATGCAGATAAAAAAGTAACCGATGGAATCGTTGTAATTTATGAAAATAATACAATTTGGGATACTTTACGCAACGACGGTACTGATAAATACATGTCTAATAAAGGTTTACATCCTAAAGCAGGGAATATTTATTCAATAAAAGCCTATAAAATAGGTTTTAAAACACTTGAAACGAAGAACGATACAATGCCAAGCAAGCCTATTGTGCAAAATTGGACTGCGGTAGATTCATTTACCTTATCTAATTATTCATATATTAATGGACGTAAGGCAATTTTGGCTAAAGTACATCTATCCACAAATATATCCGGTAATTTTCCTATTTATGGAGTTAATCTTATTAAAGCCACTGGATTACGCACATGGGAATCTGTCGGTGAAGATATTGATCCGAAATGCCCACGTATTGTAGGCGTGACTGGGCGAGGATTTAGATTTAATTATTCAAATTGCAATGAGAAACAAGGAGAAAAAAATCTATTTATAATTAATGCTCAACCAGATTTATTTAAAAAAGTCAAATTAAAATTTAACTTATGTTCTTCAACTTACCAATTTCAGCAATTTTATGCAGCTTTTAAAGACTTCGAGAATAGCTATCGCGACCAAGCTTTTGATTTGTATGCAACCCCTGTTACATTTCCT
>JANLRG010000900.1:0-1567 GCA_031361545.1 Bacteroidota bacterium | reverse complement strand
ATCCGCTGTTCGCTGATCAAGCAGCTCATTCTCTGTCAAAAGTTGACATGAAGGTCAAATTTGCTCGATTTTTGTTGAATTATTTCAATTCCACTGATCCTCCAGCCTCTTCTATTTGTTTTTTCAATGCCTCTGCATCTTCTTTTTTCATACCTGCTTTAATAACAGTTGGAGCACCGTCAACCAAATCTTTAGCCTCTTTCAAGCCAAGTCCTAGTACTTCTTTGATAACTTTAATTACTGAGATCTTGTTAGCACCTCCATCTTTTAGGTTAACATCGAATGATGTTTTCTCATCAGCTGCTGCTGCACCTCCCGCAGGAGCTGCTGCTGCTACAGCTGAAGCTGAAACACCAAATTTCTTTTCTAGAAATTTTACAAGTTCATGTAATTCTAGAACAGACATTTTTTCGATAGCTTCTACCACTGTTTTGAATTTGGCTGGAGTTTCAACGTTTTCTTCTACTACTGGAGTATTTGTTCCTGTTGATACAGCAGGAGCTGGAGCTACTGCCGCTTCTGCCTTTTCTGTTGTTGTATCTACAGCTACATCTGTGGCTGTGTCTACGATTGTTTCTTCTTGATCTGTCATAATTTTATTTTAATTTAATTATTTAATAAATATAGTTGATTGTATTAACTGTTCTTTTTCGCAATAGCGTCAAGAGCAAGTACAAATCGTTGTATAGGTGAATTGATAAGTTGAACGAATTGAGCTTGTAATGTTTTAAAATCTGGAATTGAAGCGATTGACATCATTTCCTCCTTTGACTTGTATTCATTATCAAATATACCACCTATGATTGAAAGTCTATCTTTGAATTTTTTTGTAAAATCCAAAACTTCTCTCGCAGGGGCAAGCAAGTCATCTCCATATACAAGTGCCACTTCCCCGTCGAGCGGTGGAAGTTCTCCTTTTATACCAAGATCAGACAATGCTCTTTTAATCAATGTTTTCTTAGCTACTCTATACCCAACATCTGCTTTTCTGAGTGAGTTTCTAACTTCACCTGTCTCAGTTACATTTAACTTGTGAAAATTCACAAATACCAATGATCCTGATTTTTTAGCAATATCGGATATATTTGATACAACTTCAACTTTTTTGTTTTTTGAAATTGCCATATATTGATTTATATTAAGTTTCTTTTTTGTAATTAGGTCTGGCATTTGTCAAAGACATTTGCCGGAATCTACACAGGGTTTATGGTTTTGAAATTGCTTTCGAGCCACCTATGGTATTCGAGACCACCGACATACACTATCATGATTTTAAAGCTTTAGCAATAATACGTTAAGGTACATATAATCTTCTTTTAGTTTGGCATATCTAGATTTGAGCGAGCTACTATATGATAAGCTATTGATAGATTTGATAGCATCAGTTACCCTTTTTTTAACTGTTTCAAGATAGAGAGAGTCTTTATTTTTTTTATAAAGTTCTATTCTGCGTATATATCGATCTTTGATGTATTTTTCCATTTTTGAAGAGTTTATATCTGATATAATTTGATTAATTTTTTCATTTATGTTGAGTTCAATTTTTAAATGTTCCTGGGCAAGTTTT
>JANLRG010000885.1:0-1331 GCA_031361545.1 Bacteroidota bacterium | reverse complement strand
TTTTCAATTTTTCTCGCAAGACTTCCAATTGCTCCATTTTACCATCAACCACTAACTGAGCTTGTTCTGCCCAAGTAGTCGGATTTGCAAATTTGAAACTGTTGGCACTCAAAATACCTTTGAGAGTATCAAGGTCGGCAGCAGCCAATTGAGCGAATGTGGAAATGCCCGCATCTTGCAAAAATTGAAAAACTTTTGGTCCAATACCTTCAATCAGCGTCAAATCCGTAGGCAAAGCAACGGGCGGTTTAGGCTTTTTAACTTTTGTAGGTGTATTATTTTTAGTTGCAGTATTAGCTTTTTCTGTTTTTTTTGATTTAGGTGCAGGCTCGGCTTTTTCTGCGGCACTCGGTACAGCAGCGTCCACTTCTGTTTTGTTGCGTCGTTTCGTGGGCTTTTTCTCTTCTGTAGCTTGTTGACTTTCAAATACTTGCGCTTCTTCGCTTAATTGATATAATTTGACATCTTCCTCATGCAACTTGAGCCATTGTTTCAAACGCAGCTTAGTGATTTGGAACGCCACTTTGCGGGCTTTTCTCCTATATTTTGCCCTCTTATATTCGAGCTCAAGGATACCTTTATCCGTTTTTTTGATGTCTTTATCTGCCGTTTTTATGTAATGCCTTGCAGATTTTTCATTTGTTTTTGCCCGCTCGAAAGCAGTTTGCGCTTTATCATACGCTCTGAGTAGCAACTCATAATGCGATGGTTTAGGCGGCTTGGAATTATCTATTTTCATGATATTTATAAACTAAAAAGGATAAAAATGGAATTGATTTTTAACAAAATTGAGGTTTCTTTTTATGATAATCAAATATTTTAAAAAGATATAAGTTTATTCAACACATCATTGACCTTTTGCCTTTGTTCTCGCCTTTGAATCACGATAGGCTCTACAGCGCGTTCTTGACAATCCATGATACCGCACCGCTCGCATGTTGTACTCACTTCGCGGATCGGTATGGCAGTGTCATTCAGAAATTTTATCTTATTTTTTGAATCACTATCAATCAAAATGCCGAGCGTGATGCTCACATTCCGCCCGTCTGATGGGTGTACGATTGTCATACATAGATATTCATCATTTGTTCGGTAGAATTTGCTTCTTTGAATACCAACAATATTAAAAGGTTTTTGTTGCCCGTTTTCTGTTCCAATCAGTTCAGGCATTGGGCTAATATTGTTTTGGGTGTACTGATTTTTTTGATAATCCTGAAGCAAAGTGATAGAAACCCAACGGCGGCAATAATGTTCATCCAAGCCATTGCCATGTGGCTGATGACGCCTATTGAGATGCAATTCTTTATTAATGTCGAATTTATTGGTTGTTA
>JANLRG010000859.1:0-18710 GCA_031361545.1 Bacteroidota bacterium | reverse complement strand
GACCTGAAACTTAAACTGTAAACAACACTAATTACTGAAACTGGCTCTGGACCTTAAACTGTAAACAACACTAATTACTGAAACTGGCTCTGGACCAGAAACTGTAAACAACACTATTTACTGAAACTGGCCCTGAAACTGAAACTGTAAACAACACTATTTACTGAAACTGGCTCTGGACCTGAAACTGTAAACAAAACTATTTACTGAAACTGGCTCTGGACCTGAAACTGTACACATCACTATTTACTGAAACTGGCTCTGACGCTGGACCTGTAAAGAACCGTATCTTTGCAAAAGTGAAAAGGGTAAAAAATTTATACCGCGACGCTTACAGCGGGCTATCTCCATCAGCATGGTTATTATCGTTGGTCATGTTTGTGAATCGTTCGGGGACAATGGTGATGCCGTTCATGACTTTGTATCTGACAACCTCCATGGGCTATACCATTGCTCAAGCAGGATTGGTGATGGCAGCATTTGGAATGGGAGCTGTTTGTGGCGGACTAATTGGCGGCAAGTTAACTGATAAATTAGGGTTTTATTTTATTCAACTTTTTGCTTTAGCGGGAGGAGGAATAATGTTCATTGTCATTGGACAACTAACCAGTTTTTTTCCAATTTGCATTGCCGCATTTTTTTTAGCGATGATCAATGAATCATTTCGTCCGGCGAATTCAGCGGCAATATTTCATTATAGTAAACCCGAAAATCTAACTCGTTCCTATTCGTTGAATCGTTTAGCTATTAATGTTGGTTGGGCTTTTGGCGGAGCATTGGGCGGATTAATCGCTCATAAAAATTACCATTTACTTTTTTGGATTGATGGCATTACAAATATTCTAGCGGCTATCTTGCTATATAGTTTTCTTGCTCCTTCAAAAAACAAAGAGACGAGTACTAAAAAGGAGCATCACATTTCTCCATCGTTGTCTGCATACCAAGACAAAAATTATTTGATTTATATTTTCTTTGTCTTTTTATATGCCTTTGCTTTTTTTCAATTATTTACAACACAACCAGTATATTTCAAAACAGTTCTTCATCTTTCTGAAAACTATATAGGATTATTGATGGCTGTAAACGGTTTGTTGGTAACGGTTTTTGAAATGATAGTCGTACACTCTATCAACGGAAAAAGAAAAACGCTACATTTTATTTTCATAGGTTCAATTTTTTTAGGTCTATGTTTTCTACTCTTTAACTTTTTCCCTCATGGCTTTCTGGTTGCTTTTATTTCTACTATCATTTGCGTCATTGGAGAAATATTTACTTTGCCATTTATGAATTCATTTGCAATGGGAAGAGCAACCAGTGCAAACCGAGGACAATACGCAGGTCTGTTTACTATTGCATGGGCTTTTGCGCAGGTCTTAGGTCCTGCTGCCGGAAGTCAAATTGCATTTCACGCCGGCTTTGAGAAGATGTGGTGGGTAATGGGCGGACTTTTTATCTTTACAGCTTTCGGATTCAAACTACTTCAGAAAAAAGAAGAGAGAGAACAACTATTGCATAAAACAAACGTATAAAATAATTCTATTTTTATTGAAATGATTAGACCAACAACACAAGTTTACAGCGACTATACTGAAGAAGATTTTAAAGTTTGGAAAACATTAATGCTCCGTCAACTCGATATTTTAAATCCAATAGTATCTGAAGAATTTTTAAAAGCGTTGGTAAGAGTAAATTTTACAGCAGAAAAAATTCCTGACTTCAATGAAGTCAATGATACACTAACAAAATTAACAGGATGGGGATTGCATGTGGTTCCGAATATTAGTCCACAAAAAGAATTCTTTGAATATTTATCAGTGAAAAAATTTACTGCTACATGTTGGATTCGGACGTTTGAACAATTAGATTATATAGAGGAGCCAGACATGTTTCATGATGTGTTTGCTCATGTACCATTGCTCAGCAACGAATCATATTGTCGTTTTTTCAAAGGGATTTCGGATATCGCTTTAGCACACATTAACAATCCGACCGCAGTAATGTTACTCGGCAGAATTTATTGGTTTACTATAGAATTCGGATTGATAAGGGAAAAAAATCAATTAAAAATTTATGGTGCGGGAATTATCTCTTCCAATGGAGAAACGAAACATTGTTTGAGTGATGCTTCAGAAAAAATAGAATTTGATGTTAAGAAAATATTGACGACCGATTTCAGAACAGACATTTTACAAGACAAATATTTTGTGATTGATTCTTTTAATCAGTTATACAATGCATTGCCAGAAATCAAGCATGAATTAGAGAAGATGATATAATTCGCTTCTTTTCATTCTTCACTTTTAGAAAAAGTATTCACCGCTACCTTAGTTTTATTGCAACCAGAAAACCAACAAACGGAAGTTGTATCCATATCTAAAATTTGTTTGGCCTTTCCTTCAGATTCATATTTAAGATCGACTAATGATCGGAATGCATAAACTCTTACTACAGGATTACTATTTCGCAACAAACCATTTAATTGATTTTCTGTTGCGATTTGTTTGATTCGTTCAAAGAGTGCGTATGTTCTGGTGTATTCTCCTGCAAAACCAATTCCGCTTTCATTCACACATTCTGCACGTTCTAATTCTTTTAGTAGGGCTGAAAAACTATTTTGATTTTGAACGTCAGGGAATTTTGAAATGTCTCGTTTGTGAATATCGCTATTTGATGTTTGTGAATCTTGATTTTCTTTCGGAGATTTTTTAGTTGAAGAACAATCTGAGTGTGTAAATAAAATAAAAATTAAAAGACTATAAAAAATGAAATTATTCTTATTCTTCATTATAATTTTCCTTTTAAATAAAGAGAGATTTCAAAATTATTTTCAAAATCCATCTCAACGAATTTAAATTTCTATTTTTTGTTTAGACATCAATTCTTCTATTTCATCAACTTCAATAGGAATGTTAGCCATTAAATCAACTGGTCCTTTCTCTGTAATTAAAATATCGTTTTCGATTCTAATTCCGAGACCTTCTTCAGGAATATAGATTCCGGGCTCACAAGTAAAAACCATTCCTGCTTGCATCGGCACATATCTATTACCGACATCATGAACATCCAATCCTAAGAAGTGAGAAGTGCCATGCATAAAATACTTTTTGTAGAGTGGAAGTTTAGGATCTTGCTTGGCAACATCTTCTGCTTTGATCAATCCAAGACTAATCAGTTCTATTTCCATGATGCGTCCAACTTCTTCATGATATTTTAAAATTGTGTTTCCCACGACTAACATAGAAGTTGCAGCACGCATAACTCGAAGCACAGAATTATAAACATCTTTTTGGCGCTTCGTAAATTTTCCATTCACAGGAATACAACGAGTAAGATCGGCTGCATAGTTTGCATATTCGGCTCCAAAATCCATCAGAATAACATCACCATCTTTACACTCAAGATTGTTGTCATTGTAATGAAGTACGCAAGCATTCGATCCACTCGCTATGATTGGATTGTATGCATGGCCATTTGCTCTATTACGAATGAATGTTGAAATAATATCAGCTTCGATTTCGTATTCCATTATTCCAGCATGAACAGTACTCAATACTTTACGAAAAGCTTTATTAGTTATTTCCACAGCCTCTTTCAGTAAATTAATTTCCGTCTCCGATTTTATAGAGCGTAGTCTGCCCATGATAGGTCCTGTGCGTTCGTAATGGTGATTAGGATATTTACCTTTTAGTTCACGTGCTTTTCTTTCGTCACGATATTCAACTTCAGTAGCAAAACGATCGTTCTCATTTAAGTTAACATAAACGTTTGTTGAATGATGCATTAAAATAGGAAGCATAGAAGCAAAATCGTCTACCCAATAAATAGATTGTACACCGCTAGCTTTTCTCGCTTCATCTTTAGAATATTTATGACCTTCCCAAATGGCAATATGATCATTCGTTTTGCGAAGAAAAAGAATTTCTCTGTACTCAGGAACCGGATGATGAGGAGCGATTACTAAAATAGTTTGCTCTTGATCAATTCCACTGAGCCAAAACAAATCGGAGTTTTGTCTGAAGTAAAAATTACAATCGCCATTACGCGGCATTTCATCATTTGAATGAAAAAATGCAATTGCATCTTTCTGCAATTCCTCGACGAATTTTTTTCTGTTCGCAATGAACAAATCATTTTCTATAGATAAATATTTCATGAGCTAAAATTGAGATTGGAAATATAGAACAAAATTATTGAATTTATCGATTCAAAAGTTCAATTTGAAAATTGTATTTTGAAAGGTTTGTTAAAATAATTTAAGGAGAATGGCTTTGATTAGAACGAACCAAACATTTGGGAATTCCCCATCGATTTTTTTGTTCAACTGGAATTGGATTTCCGGAACAATCCACGTATTTACCACTCTCATTTTTCAGAATTACAATCATTTTCCCCTCTACAATTCCTTTTATGATGATCTTTTTTATTTCTTCCTTAGTATTGCCACGAAAATTGCAACCGATTGCTACACCAACATTATTGTTAAACAAATCCATCGCACCTGAAATCGAATCGGGCAATATTCCTTCTTCATCGAATTTATTTTTACGAAAAGATAAATAATTTGCCTTTTCATGAGCCTTCCCCAGTTGAAGAGCTTTTTTCACTTTCATAATTTGCGCCAATCTGGCCATCCAATAACAATGTCGAAAAGCATCTATTTGTCCGCCAAATCTATCATGATCAAGCGTTGAATCTTGAACCATTTTTTCTGTTTCAAATTTTGCCTCTTTAGTGATGACAAAAGCTTTGTGGGCAAGAAAAGGATGAGTGAAAACCCACCATTTTTCATATTTGGATAAATGAAAAAAATCTTGAAGGCCGCCAGCCAAAAGTCCCGCAGGAAGCAAAACTAGAAAGATAATTATATAAACGAAAATCATTTTCATCAGTATGCAAGAATACAGAAATATACTGAAAATGATTCAATGAATTTATTAGTTGATTAAGTAAAATTGCCAGTAGTTTTATTAAATTGCGCATATGAAATTACAAAAGCTATTTATTTTTTCCATCACTTTATTTTTAGTTGCTTGTTCTGGTTCAAAGTTATTACCATTGGCCGACGATCAGGTAAAATCAAATTTAAAAAAACACATCTCTACTCTAGCTTCAGATCAATTTGAAGGAAGAGAAACCGGTAGTGAAGGAGAAAAAAAATCGTACGGATATATTATCAAAGAATTCAAAGCATCGAAACTAAAACCTAAAGGTGAGTCAGGATTTTTACAACCATTTAAATTTAATGACGGAGCAACTTTCGGAACAAGCACTCAGTTAATTGTTAATAATTCAATTTTTAAAATTGACGAAGATTTTTATCCTTTACCTTATTCGTCAAATAATATTGTCACCAATTTTATTACTAAGGTTGGCTACGGAATTGTTGATTTGAATTCCAAAAGAAATGATTATACAGGCAAGACCAACATCGTTAAGAGAATATTTTTAATCGAATCAGGAATTCCTGACGGAGATTCTCCTCATGGAAAGTTTGGCGAATGGGCCGACGTAAGAAAAAAAATAGATTTAGCAATTACCAAAGGTGCTTCAGCAATTATATTTATAAATTCAGATACTACGCAAGACAATCCAAAAGCAGATTGGAAAAATCATATTTCACCAGTGACAATTCCAATAATTTTTGCGAAAGGAAAAGCAGCATCATTGCTTCGCGATAGTGTAATTACGAATTGTACAATTGGAGTTGAAATTATTCACACAGAGAAAGAAGGTCACAATATTATTGGTTTTATCAATAACAAAGCTCCATCAACAATTATTATCGGCGCTCATTACGATCATTTGGGATATGGCGATGAAGGTTCATTATACAGAGGAGAAAAGGCTATCCATAACGGGGCAGACGATAATGCAAGTGGAACGGCAGCTTTGATTGAGTTAGCAAAATTTATCCAATCGAATAAACTAAAAAATAAAAATTATTTATTCATTGCTTTTAGTGGAGAAGAAAAAGGATTGCTAGGTTCAAATTATTTTGTGAAGCACCCAACAATTGATTTGAAACAAGTTTCATGCATGATAAATATGGATATGTTAGGTCGCATGAAGACTGAGGAAAAAACTTTGATCATCAATGGAACAGGAACATCGCCACAATGGAAATCAATTATCGATTCTTCTTCTGTTCCTGAAATTCATTTGAAGACTACGGAATCTGGTGTTGGACCTAGTGATCACACATCTTTTTATTTACAAGACATTCCAGTATTGCATTTCTTCAGTGGTACTCATTCAGATTATCACAAGCCAAGTGACGATGAAGACAAAATAAATTACAATGGTGAAATGCAAATTTTGCGTATAATCAAAAACATAATTCGAAGAATAGATTCAAGTCCTAAATTAATATTTACAAAAACAAAAGATGATCAAAATGAAGATGCACCTAAGTTCAAAGTAACATTAGGAGTTGTTCCCGATTATTCTTTTGAAGGCGAAGGAATGAGAATTGATGGAGTGACGGATGGGAGACCGGCTTCTCATTCAGGTCTTCTTCCTGGAGACATCGTAATTCAGTTAGGGGAAAATAAAGTTGTTGATATGATGAGCTACATGAAAGCACTTGGGAAATTTTCAAAAGGGGAGACAACAAAAGTAAAAGTAATGCGTGGGAAAACAGAAATTGAAAAAGATATTACTTTTTGATTGCAGGAATTTTTAATAGATAAATTATTAATATGAGTAAAATAATCTCAGTCATTGGTGGTGGTAGTTGGGCAACAGCAATCATAAAAATTCTGTCGAACAATGTGAATAAAATTCATTGGTGGGTAAGAAGTGCAGAGACGGCAGAGTTTATCAGGAAATACAAACACAATCCAAATTACCTAAGTGATGTTGAAATTAATACTGACAAAATAGAAGTTGAAACAGATTTAAAGAAAGCGATTCATTCTTCTGATATAGTTATTCTAGCAGTACCATCAGCATTTTTAAAAAATGCATTAGCTAATATTACAGCCGATGATTTTAAAAATCGTGCTGTATTCTCTGCTATAAAAGGAATAATACCAGATGAATTATTAATCATTGGTGATTATCTAAATGAAAAAATTGGAATACCGATTAGTCAGATTGGAGTCATAACCGGTCCTTGTCATGCGGAAGAAGTCGCAATGGAACGACTTTCTTATCTGACGATAGCATCTCAGAACAAAGAGATAGCAACATCATTAGCATTATTAATGAATTGTCGTTATATTAAAACATCGGTGAGTGATGACATTTATGGAACGGAATATTCTGCCGTCTTGAAAAATGTCATAGCAATCGCCAGTGGAATTTGTCATGGTGTTGGCTATGGAGATAATTTTCAAGCTGTATTGATTAGTAATGCCATTCAAGAAATAGAACGTTTTGTTAATGCAGTACATCCTGTTAAGAGAGACATAAAAGACTCCGCTTATTTGGGCGACTTATTAGTTACAGCTTACTCTTCATTCAGTAGAAACAGAATGTTTGGGACAATGGTTGGGAAAGGATATTCAGTAAAAGTTGCACAACTTGAAATGAATATGATAGCAGAAGGGTATTATGCAACGAAATGTATTTATGAATTAAATAAAAAGTACAACGTTCATATTCCGATTACAAATGCAGTCTATCATGTTTTATATGAAAAGATAGCACCAAGAATTGAAATGAAATTATTGAGTGATCAGTTTTCGTAATATCTATAGTAAATTAATTATGTACTAAAGTGTGCTAAAAGTTTAGCTAAAATAAAACTACTCTTGAGTAGGAGAGTTCTTCAATTGAAAATAATCATAAACTTTTTGAGCTCTTGATAAACCGACGCTGCTCTTTAAGTCATCGAGCGACGCTTCTTTTATTTGCTTCACCGATTTGAACGTACGCAATAATTCATCAGCAGTAGTTTGACCTATTCCTTTTATCTCTGACAATTCTGTTTTCATTACTCCTTTGCTTCTTCTATTTCGGTGATGCGCAATTCCAAAACGATGGACTTCATCTCTTAAATGTTGAATGACACGAAGAGTTTCACTTTTTTTATCGATATACAATGGTGCTGAATCGCCGGGATAAAAAATTTCTTCCAACTTTTTTGCAATACCAATGATAGCAACTTTGCCAATTAACTCTAACTTTCTTAAACTAGTTAAAGCAGCACTTAACTGCCCTTTGCCGCCATCAATTACTATCAATTGTGGGAGCGGTAGTGCTTCATCAATCATGCGTTTGTATCGACGATAAATTACTTCTTCCATAGAAGCAAAATCATCAGGGCCTTCTACTGTTTTAATATTGTAATGACGATATTCTTTTTTAGCCGGCTGACCATTTCTAAAAACACTCATTGCAGCGACTGGATAAGCACCTTGAATATTGGAGTTATCAAAACATTCTATATGACGTGGGAATTCAGTGAGTCGTAAATCCTTTTGCATTTTCTCCATCAACTTTTGAATTTTGTTTTCAGGATTTTGTTTTTCAAATTGAAGGTCTCTTTCTCTGATATAATTTTTTACGTTGCTTTCTGAGAGTAATAGAAGATGTCTCTTATCTCCTATTTTGGGAATTGTATAAATAACGCCTTCCATTTTTACATTCAATTCGAACGGGAGAATTATTTCAGTGGCATCGCTATTAAATTTGGAACGCAAATCAGCTATCGCTATTTCAAGAAGCTCTTCACTTGCTTCATCTAATTTCTTTTTGATTTCAATCGTGTGTCCTTGAATAATTGATCCATTCATTATTCTCAAATAATTGACGAAGGCCACTTCGTCTTCAGCAATGATGGTATAAACTTCAGTGTTGTGAATGCTCGGGTTCACAATTACAGATTTAGATTTAAACCTTTCCAACAATTCAATTTTCTCTTTTGTTAGATGTGCCTCTTCAAATAAAAATTCTGATGACTGTGTATTCATCAAATTTTTCAAATGCAAAATGACTGTATTGATATTCCCTTTTAAAATATTTCTAATTTCTTTGACAGTCTGATTATAATCATCAACTTCTTGCAAATTTTCACACGGTCCTTTACAATTTCCTATATGAAATTCCAGACAAATTTTAAATTTATTTTTCTCAATGTTCTCTTTCGACAAATTCAAACTACATGTCCGCAATTTATATAGCTGACCAATCAAATCAAGAAGTGTATTAATCATTTTGACCGGAGTATAAGGGCCAAAATATTCGGATCCATCTTTAATCATTTGCCGGGTAATAAATATTCTGGGAAAAGGCTCATTCTTAATACAAATCCATGGGTACGTTTTATCGTCTTTTAAATTGACATTATATTTTGGTTGATGTTTTTTGATTAAACTATTTTCTAAAAGCAATGCATCCATTTCTGTATCGACGACAAGCGTTTTTATATCCGATATCTTACGAACCATTACAGTCGTCTTTCCATTTACATGAATATCTTTTTGAAAATAAGAACTCACTCTTTTTTTCAATGACTTGGCTTTTCCAACATACAGAAGCATTCCATCTTTATCATAAAACTGATAAATGCCTGGACTGTCAGGTAAAATAGAAAGCAAATTTTCGATGTGAGTGCTCATGTAGAAAAGATTCTTCTGATAAATTTAATTCAAACCATATTGAGAAAGAAGAAAAGCGAGGGAAGCCATAGCCGCTGAACCTAAATTCAGTTCGCGTTTATTTACTTTGTCGAATGTATCAGAAGAAGCGTGATGATAATCGAAATACCGTTGAGAATTTACCCGTAATCCAATGCAAGGAATATCATATTTCTCTAAAGAAGAAATATCTGCGCCATCGCCTTCACCAGAAAAATTATAAATTCCATACGGAAGAAAAAAAGGCGCCCAACGTTGAACTTTCAATCTAAATTCTTCTTTCATATTTAATCCAAATCCCAGAGGAAGAAATCCTCCAGCGTCACTTTCAATTGCAGCGACTTGTTTTTCATTTTTTCTTTTTTCAGAATTTGCTGCATAAGTTCTACCACCTCTCAATCCATTTTCTTCATTCATAAAAGCGATAATTCGAATCGTTCTGTTAGGTCTGATAGAAAGTGCTTTTAATGTTTGAATAATATTAATAGACTGAACTATTCCAGCTCCATCATCATGTGCGCCTTTGCAATTGTCCCAAGAATCAAGATGACCACCCACAACAACAACTTCATTTGGAAACTGACTTCCTCTAATTTCACCGATGACATTATATGACAAAACGCTATCGAGCATTTCACAATTTGTTTGAATGAAAAATTGCGTTGCTTTATTTGCTTTCAAAATTCTGGCTAACAAATTTGCTCCGTTAGTGCTAATGGCAACAGCTGGAATCTTTGGAAGTGAATCGTTATAATGCATTGAGCCGGTGTGCGGATAATCATCTAATACATTTGTCATGCTCCTACAAATGGTAGCAATTGCTCCTAGTCGAGCTGCTTCTGCCGGGCCAGCCCAACGATACTTTACAGCTTCATTGTAGGCATCAAACGTATTGACAAATTTTTCATCGAATGGATGATTATAAAAAACAATTTTACCAGCAATATTTTCTTTACCTAATTTTTTTAATTCGTCGAAGTCATGAATTTCAATAACTGAAGCTTTCAATCCTTCTTTTGGTGTTGCAACAGAATTACCCAAAGCGACAATCGGTAGATTTTGACTGTTTCCATTACCTTCAAAAACAATTCCTTTTTCTTTTTCACCTCTTATCCAATGAGGAACCGTGACAGGCTCAAGGTAAACAGTATCTGCTCCAGCTTCCATCATTTTATTTTTCGCCCATTCAACAGCTTTGGATGCTTGAGGAGAACCAGCTAAGCGACCGCCAATGTTTTCCGTTAAATCAAAGAGCCATTCGTAAGCTTTACCATTTTCTAACGTTTCATTAAAAATTGTTCTTATGCTGACTGAATCGGATTTTTGAGCAAGTGAGTTTAATGAGGAAATTATACAAAAGTAGAATGCAATCCGGAATTTAGACATTATGATATTTTTTTCAAAAATAGCAAAATAATAGACAGGAAATTTAACTAGAAGATATGCTTATTTTTAACGCCTTTTTATATAGTTGATACCTTCGAATACCATTCAATCACGCATTACCATTTTCATCCTTTAAAATAATTTTCAAAATTAGAACAATTTGTCCAAGATGATAATGTAAATGTTCAATTACTCCGGAAATATTTCTAAAATAGTTTCCATATTTAACATCAGCGAATTTTCTAACAACTGTTCATCAGAAATAGTAGAAATTAGCGTCGCTGCTTTTTTAGCATTTTCAAAAACCGTTAGCTTCATTTTTTCCCAATCTTCCTCCGATTGAATTGGCGGCGCTTTAAAACTATCTTCGTCTTTTCCATCCAACGGTTTGCCTTCTAAAACTTTTATTAGAATAGTAACATAATAAGAAGAATGAAAAGTAAGTGTGACAATAGAATTTAAATTATGCTCTTGATAGATTGCTTGCTGCCAAGTAACATCCTTCAAATGATCTTGCAAATTAGAAACCGTCCAGTTTCCACCAAAGTGTACATCTAAAAACTGCTTCGATAAATTTTTTCCTATCCTCATATTCACTATTACAAAGTTTGGTAATCAGCAACCACCTCCGCCATAATTTACAAACAATTTGCCAGTAGAACCAGCAGGATCTAAACGAGAAACACCTTCTGAAGTACCGAACCACATGTTTCCTGAATTATCTTCAAAAATACTATAAACATTTTGGCCACCAAGCCCATCTTTCATAGAATAATAAATAAATTTTTTACCGTTGAATGCTTTGGCATCATAGCAACAAATTCTATTTTTATTATTGTTTGCATCACTAAATCCCAACCAAAGTTTTCCATTTCTATCTACTAACAATGACGTAACATTATTACTTGGTAAACCATCTTTTTGTGAAATATGAATCATTGATTTTAAAACTTCTTGTTGATGTACATTAAGATCATCGCTTATTTTCAGATTATGTTTACAAGTATTCGTTACGCATTTGTTTGTAGAATTATTTCTATCATAACAATAAATACCATCAGATGATGCAAACCAAATTCTTCCACTTTTATCTGCTTGAATAGAATGAATATTTTTGATAGGCAATTCATTTTGAGGATTGAAATACGTTTTAAAAGAATTATTTTTTTCTTTTTCATCAAAATAATTTACGCCATTATTAGTACCAATCCATATTCTCCCAGACTTATCTTCAAAAAGGGAATTGATTGCATTACTTGTTAAACCATCAGCGATGGTAAAGTTTCTGTATGTTTCACCATTGACATCTTTCGGATTATAACGAGCTAATCCATGCTCAGTACCAAACCATAAATTACCGGAATGATCTTCTAAAATTGCTTTCACTGCATTTGTAAAAGGTTCATTTACCTCTATAGAATAGGCAAGATTAGTTGTATCTTGATATTCGAAACCGTTGTATCTTTTCATTGCAGCTTTTGCATCCAAATTAGAAGCAAGAATATCAGGAACACCAAAACCATAACCAAAATAACCTGATACACCGCTTAAAGTTCCGAACCAATAATTACCAGATTTATCTTGAAGTATAGAATACGTTTTATTATAAATAAGTCCATCTTCTTTTTTAAAAACTAAAAATGGTTTAGTAATTTCTTTCATATGCTCCACATAATCTTTTTGTACTCTCAAATTGTGACTACATCGATTATTACAACAGTCATTCGTCGCCAAATGAGAATCATATCGAAAGATTCCATTGAAAGAAGTAAACCAAATATTTCCCAAGTTATCTTGCATCATATCCATTACATGATTAGCAGAAATATAATTTGCTTTTTTTCCTTTCGATTTAATTGCTTTAGAATATAAAATTCCATCATCTTCATCCGCCATATCTTTAGAATTTGATAAAAGTGATCGTCCTTTAAAAGATTGATCTTGTTTTGTTGTAACGGAATTATTTTGTCCAGTCACGGTGATAAGACTTAAGAGAAGGGGAAATAAATAAATTGTTTTCATAATTGGTGATTTTCTTTCATCAAAACTATTTCTAAATTAATCAAAATATTGTTACTTAGACGTTATTTGCCTGTTAATGACTTGTTATTGATAATTACAAGTTAATTTTAATTTCTAAATTTATCCATTGAAATGAAAATCAACAAGACCTATTTAATAATAGTGATTACTGCAGTATCATTGCTTGCAATTTTTTTGATTGAAATTAAATGGATACTTGAAACCGCCAAAATAAGAGAAGAACTATTCAATGAAAGAGCTAGTATGGTTCTTTCCAAAACGGCAAACGCATTGTCAACGGACAAGCAAAGTTTTCACAATTTACAAATGAACGTTGATAAAAATGATGTTCATCAAATAGATTCAGTATTTAGTTATTATATGAAATACTATAACATCCATATTGATTATTATTTTGAAGTAAAGCCTACAGATCGCCCTATAAGTAATGTTACCAGTTATTTAATAGAGGACAAGAAGCATAAACAAGAATCTTATAATGCTTGCATTGGTGATGGAGATTCTACAAATAAAAATTTGGAGTTAAAATTAATTTTCCCAAAAAAAGAACAATTTATACGAGCAGAAATGGGCTCCATGTTTATCACTTCAATCATATTGATACTTGTTGTGATGATTCTTTCTTGGAAATCAATTTTATCACTAATGAAAGAAAAATTGATAGCAGACCATACCACAGATTTTTTAAACAATATGACTCATGAATTCAAAACACCATTGACAAACATTTCATTAGCAGCAAAAATGTTATTTAAGGAATCCATTCAGCAACAAGAACAGAAAATGAAACATTACGCTGAAATAATCATTGAAGAAAATGATAGACTAAAGTTACAAGTTGATCAAGTGCTTAGCATGACAGCTTTGGAAAGAGGAGAAATTCCAATAGATAAATCAGTAATTAATTTGCAAGAATTAATTTTTCAAAGTATAAAAAGATTTGCAATTCAACTTGAAATAAAAAAGGTTAATTTAACTTCTGAATTCAATGCAAATAATTTTTGGGTTTCAGGAGATAAAATTCATTTGAATAATGTTTTTAGTAATTTAATTGATAATTCAATAAAGTATTCCAAAAATAATCCTAAAATTAAAATACAGACAAACAATAGCAGTGGCAATATAATAATTGCTATTTCAGATAATGGAATTGGAATAAAAAAGCAGTATCATAAAAAAGTATTTAAAAAATTCTTTCGAGTTCCTACAGGTGATATACATAATGTAAAAGGGTTTGGACTAGGACTAACTTACATTAAGAACATTATTGAATTGCATGGGGGAAATATTGAAATTCAAAGTCACTTAGGAAAAGGAACAAAATTTACAATTTCACTGCCTTATGTTGAAAAACAAAGTTAAAATATTATTAGCAGAAGATGATCCTCATCTGGGCATTCTTTTGGTTGATTTTTTGGAGGCAGAATCCTTTGAAGTAAGACTTTGTTCAGACGGCGATCAAGCATTAAAAACATTTTCAGAAAATACTTTTGACATTTGTTTGTTAGACGTTATGATGCCAAAAATGGATGGCTTTACTTTAGCAAAAGAAATTCGAAAAAATAACACAACTGTACCAATAATTTTTCTGACCGCCAAATCACTGAAGGCTGACAAACTAAAAGGTTATAGCATTGGCGGGGACGATTACTTAACAAAGCCCTTTGATGAAGAAGAACTACTTTGGAAAATAAATGCTATCATTCGGAGATCTTCAGAAAAAGAAATTACTGATATGGAAATAATTGATATCGGAGAGTATAAATTCGACCAAAAAAATCAGGCACTTATCTTTTGTGATAAAATAAAAAGAGTAACTGAAAAAGAAAGTAACATTATTAAATATTTATCTGATCATCGAAATAAAATCATAAAGCGCGAAGATATGTTATTGGAACTTTGGGGTGAGAATGATTATTTTTTAGGGAGAAGTTTAGATGTCTTCATTACTAAAATTCGAAAATATTTAAAAGAAGATCCTAATCTTAATATAGAAAATATTTTCAATGTGGGATTTATCCTTAATGTCCGAGCAAAGTAAGATCATATTAAAATAAAAGTACTATGGCAACTGAAAAGATAACATTCGACCTGAATCTTAATTCAGTTCTTAATCAATTTATTCTCTCTCTAAATAAGTTGGATTTAATTAAGAATGGATTGGATAATAATTCTAAGTTTTAGATCAATAAATTTATTCAAGATTTTTTATTTACTTTTAAAATAGTGTTAATTTATTATCAACTCATTTTTAAAAAGGAGGAAACAATGCCACTATTCATGGATGTTCACAATCACGTTGCTGGCTTAACGACTGAAGCCGTTGCAGAAGCTCACAAAAAAGATGTAGCAACACAGCAGAAGTACGGAGTAGAGTATAAAAAATACTGGTACGATGATAAAAATGGAAAAATATTTTGTCTCGTAGAAGCTCCAACAAAAGAGGCAGCTATCGCAGTCCATAGAGAAGCTCATGGATTAGTTGCTGATGAAATTATTGAAGTGAGAGAAGGATCCTAAAAAGTAATTAGGAATATAAAATTACTTCTCGTTTTTTCATTAAAGCGTTTACAGTAATCTTGAAATAAAATTTAGTGATAATTAGTAAATATTTGCTGATAGTTTCATTTCATTGATTATGTGAACGCTTTTTCTTTTCAATAAACAATATCACTTTTAAATAGTTGTAATGATTAAAAAATGCAAATAAAAATAAATAAATTTTATACAGTCATCTTCTAAATTGTCTATTGTACTACAATTTTTTTATTGATTACAATCCCACTAGAGTCACTTATTTTTAAGAAATAAATTCCTTTGCTCTCATTACTTAAATCTATTGTTGATTGTTGGTTAACGAAATTTACTTTAAAGATAAGTTCACCAACTATGTTATTAATTTCCATTTCTGTTTTGCTCGAGTTGTCCAGTTTAATTGTAAACTTTCCGCTGGTTGGATTAGGATAAATGGAAATAGAATTTCCTGATAGTTCAATAATTCGATTTGCCAAATACGAGTAAGGAAGAGAGGTTGCTGTACAGCCTCCATTATCTACTGTAACAGTATAACTTCCAAAAGCTGTTGCTATATAATTTTGATCTATCGCTCCAGGTATTATTATTCCGTTAAAGTACCATTGATTGCCAGTAGAAGCACTTGATGTGAGAGATGAATCAAGTGCCGTTATCATAGGTGTCGCTGGTTGAATACCCAAGTCGAAATCCCAAAGTCCTCGACCGAAAGAAGCAAAGTGCAATACATTATTAATGCTATCGAACACCACCGATGAATAAGAAACTGCCGGTGCAATTCCACCTGATAGAGAATACCAAGTGCTATCTATTGAAGAGAATACATAAGGGCCAGACTCTGTGGCAGCAAAGAAAAAACTTTCATCTGAGTTAGCTGTGATTCCATAAACCAAAGTTGGCGGTAAACCCGAACTCATCGGAGTAAATGAAATTCCTCCATCCAATGAAAAATACAGAGGTGGGTTTGAATATCCACTTCCACCATACAAAACTAAATCGTGTGCTCTTCGAGAAGCATAGATAGCATTTCCAAAAAGATATTGCGGACTAGGACCGGTAAAGTTTACTGTTTGTGTCCAAGTTATTCCAGCATCAGTAGAACGGAAAAAAGCTCCATCTTCTCTAGCAACATAAATCCGATCGGTATCTAACGGAGTTGTTTCAATTGCAGAAATACCAGATGAGGAAACGCCTCTAAAATTGTATAAACCTTGAGTAGCGGTAATTGCCGTTGGAGATCCCGAAAGTTGAATTAAATAAGAACCACTTCCGCCACTAAGATTTCCACCACCGATATAAATTTCATTCTTAGATCTTGGAAAAACTTCTGCGGTAGCAAGCATCCAACCAGTAACAGGAATTGTAGAACCTGTCATTGCCCAATCGTTCGTATAACCACCATTAGCATTATAATAATAATACTCATGACCGCCTGGATATTCACTCCATAATGTTTGTTGGTTTCGAGTAAGCTGAAGTTTACCATAATCACCACTTATAATTTGATCGAAAGGAAGTATCCCTGTGTTAGAAATTATATTGTTGACTCTTTGTAAACCTTGGTCTTGCGATCCAAGAAAAACATTTTGTGTATCATCGCAGATTGCACCATAATATTCGCTAACGTTTAATCCTATCAAACCTATGTTAGTAACAGAAGTTATATCGTCATCTGATCTATAACAACCGCCATCACAATTGATAATTGTAAAATAAGTTCCATTTGTTTTCATTCGATACTGAATATTAAATATGTCAGCATGAAGGAAATTAGCAGGGGAACTATAATAACTTCCCCACGAATTAACTAAAGTCCAAGAACTACCACCATCATAGCTGTAATAACATTCTAGTCCACCGACAAATATTTTGTTTCCATCTATTGGCGACACACTAAACACATCCGAAGAAGCAGGTAGTCCACTTACGGAAATCCACGATACTCCATAATTGGTAGATCTGTAAAGAGTACTTTGGTCTGTTACAGCGAAAAGCGTAGTTGCTCCCAAATTATTATTTCCGCTGAAACTTAGTGACACATTACATGGCAGAGTGGTAGATGTGTTTATTATATTCACTGTCGAAGAACCGCTCACAGAATAAAGAGTAGATGTATCTGCAGTACTTTGATTAAATAAAATATATGCAAATGTTTGCTGGTTATTTGGCAACCACATTTTTAAACGGTCACCGTCTCCACCTGTTGGAAATGTATAAATGTCAGTCCAAGTTTCACCGTGATCCACTGATGAATACAAATGATATCTAGTATTCCAAGGTGTCGGATCCCACATATTTACTGAACAATAAAGAATTCCTGTATCAGATAAAGCAGTTACTTCGGTGATATTATTGCCTCCCCATGCTACAGGAAAATTAATTCCAGTAGCAGGAGAAAATGTTTCGCCATCATCATCAGAATAAAAAATATTAATTCCGATGGCAGCAATTATTCTCTTTCCTCCTGTAGCATTTTTTACAATGTTGAGAATATTGCTTTTAAATGCTAATTGGTCATTTACTGGAACCCAATTTGAACTATCGGGAACACCTTTGAACATTATACCTGCATCACTGATTACATATAATGAATTATCATAAGGTGTGTAGTCCATAGCAATGCATCTTCCCGCTTGATTAGAGCTCCCTTTTTCTCTCCAAGTTCCGCAAAGTGAACCGTTGGCATAAAATGGTGTAACACTTGATGTTTTTTTATTTTTATTTTGATAATAATTGTTCAGCATTGTATTTTGTTCGATACTTCTCCAGTCAACTCCTGGTGCTGCTTTGTGTGCGAGCTTAACCCACGCCTCTCTTTTTATTTCTAATTGCTCTCTATTACTTTCATTCGAAGAATCCACTATTATAGTTTGTGCCTTGCCGTTAGTTATAAGAAGGTTTGATTTTAAGTATTTATCTTTTGCTTGTGTAATCAAATAAGTTGTCAGAAGAATAATTAGTATAAAATATTTGTAAAATGATTTCATGGTGATTAATTTGATTATTAAAGGTTAAAAAAATAGGTAACTTAATTAGACAGTTTCAAAGCTAATTAATAAAATTTAGTTTTCTATCTTTTCTTCCTTTGATTAATTAATTTTTTCATGCGAAATTTTCTTTATTTATAAAAAAAATCGCCAACGGCAACATAGGCGTTAAATAAGTAAT
>JANLRG010000816.1:0-2020 GCA_031361545.1 Bacteroidota bacterium | reverse complement strand
TAGTGAAAATTAGTGCAATTAGTGGCAAAGAAGAACAATGAAAATACAATTTGATAGCAGTCAAGATTATCAACTCGCTGCCGTTGAATCGGTAGTCAATATATTTGAAGGGCAACCCCTTAGTAAAGGCGACTTTGAAGTGTCTTTATCCATGGAAGGCGCATCAATTGCCTTTACCGAGCGTGGTATTGGTAATAGGCTTGTCATATCTGATGAACAGATTTTACAGAATATTCATAACGTTCAACAGACTAATAGCATTAGTTTGTCTTCAAAATTGGAAAATTGTAATTATCCACATGATAAAGACGGCATTACTAAAATGGGTGTTCCTCATAGTCATTATAGTTTTTCTAATCAATTTACAATTGAAATGGAAACAGGAACAGGTAAAACCTATACCTATTTGCGGACTATTTATGAACTCAACAAAGTATATGGTTTCAAAAAATTTGTGATTGTTGTCCCAAGTGTAGCTATTAGAGAAGGTACAATAAAAAACCTTCAAATTACACATGAGCATTTTCAAAATTTGTACGGTAATCAGCCTATTAATTTTGTGATGTATGATAGCAGTAAATTGACAGGCTTACGGAATTTTGCTACTTCAAACGCTATTCAGATTTTGGTTATTAATATTGATAGTTTTACAAAAGACAATAATATCATCAATACCGTGCGTGAAACAGGCGTAAAACCGATTGAATACATACAATCTGCCCTACCGATTGTCATTGTGGACGAGCCGCAAAATATGGAAACTGATGTACGAAAATCGGCTATTCACAATCTTAACCCGCTTTGCACGCTTCGTTACAGTGCTACACATCGTAATTTGTACAATTTGGTGTATTCACTCAATCCTGTACAGGCTTATGATTTAGGCTTAGTAAAGCAGATTGAAGTTGACGGAATTACAAGCGATAGTAATTACAATGCGGCATTTATTAAACTCAAAAAAATAGAAATCGGTAAGCGACAATTACGAGCAAAAGTTTCAGTCTATGTCAATGACGGAGGAGATGTAAAACAGAAAGATATGACGCTTGATTTGGGTGATGATTTATTTGAAAAATCTAACAGAAGAGACATTTATAAAGACGATTTTGTTTTAACGGCTATTGATGCTGAAAACGGTTGGATTGAGTTTTCTAACGGTTTAGTCATAGAAGAAGGTAAAACACAAGGCGGTTTAACCGATGAAGTGATTAAATTCCAAATTGAGCGCACCGTCATACATCATTTTGATAAACTTAAAAAACTGAAAGACAAGCAAATAAAAGTTTTATCCTTGTTTTTCATTGATAGAGTAGCGAATTATCGGGGATATGACGAAAGTGGAAAGCCAACAAAAGGTAAATTTGCCCTTTGGTTTGAGGAAGCCTACGCAGTCCAACAAAAGAAAAACCCAAATTTGATACCTTTTGAAGCCGAAAATGTTCATAATGGTTATTTTTCATCGGATAAAAGCGGAAAAGGGAAAGACAAAAAAGAAACTTGGACAGATACCAAAGGTACAACTGCCAAAGATGATGATACATACAGCCTAATTATGAAAGAAAAGGAAAGGCTTTTAGGATTAGAAGAACCTTTACAATTCATTTTTTCACACTCTGCCTTACGTGAAGGTTGGGACAATCCAAACGTTTTTCAGATTTGCACCTTGAATGAAAGCAAAAGCGACCTTAAAAAACGTCAAGAAATTGGTCGAGGCTTGCGTTTGCCCGTAAATACTGAGGGGGTGCGTATTCAAGATAAAAGAGTAAATATTTTAACCGTCATTGCCAATGAAACTTACGAGGATTTTTCAGAAGCATTACAACGAGAAATACAGGAAGAAACAAGCGTTGTGTTTACAGGCAGAATAAAAAATGCCAGAGAAAAGGCAACAATTAGTCGCACAAAAGAATTGACTATGGATAATTTTCCATTGTTATTTGAGATTTGGGAACGCATTAGCCATAAAACCCGCTATTCAGTAGAATACGACAATCAAGAATTAATCAATCGAGCAGTTAGG
>JANLRG010000802.1:0-3380 GCA_031361545.1 Bacteroidota bacterium | reverse complement strand
CCTGTTGCTTCTTCAAGTTTACGAATTTCATATTCAGTATAATACAAAGTTATTTCATAAGACCCACTGAAGTTATTGGTAGTTGGTGTTACTTTAATGACTTTGCCTGCTACTTTATGAGGAGTTGATCCATTTGAAAACAAAGTAAATGGACTATAACCAGCCTTATCTACTTTAGCTTCTGTACAACCATAATCGAAGGCAGTGCTACTATTTATGCTGGCTATAATATGACCATTTTCATTGGCATAGTAATGATTTGGTTTACCTATTTCAGCACTCAATAGTTCAGATTTGCTTGTAGCAAGTGTTGAGTCAATTTTTATTCCTTGACCAGTCACTTTGAAATTATCAAGAGCAATACTGCCCGAAGTACCTGCATTAGCATCATTGTACCAAAGGACACCCAAGTAAAATGTTTTGCCATTAAAGCTTGCAGGCAATATATAACTAAAGGGCGACTCTGTAAATGTCACAAACAATGGTGGCGCATCATTGAATACAGTAAAGTTGGTACCATCTTCCGAATAAACAAGTTGTCCATAATCACACGCTGGACTACAAGCAGTTTCTCCCCCTGCTTGATAATTAAAGCTCGCTGTAATATTCGATAGACCTGTTCCTACTATTTGGGGTGTTCGCAAATACGTTTGAGCACTAGTATTTTGGTCATAAAGTGCTTCGCCAGGTACAGCAAGAGGAGCAGTTTGTTCTATAATTGCTCTTTTCGTTGTAAAAATGATGGGTGAAGGCGCTGTCCCGTCCGTTCTGACTGCCCATTGAACGTTTATTGGCGTTGTCTTATTGATGGCTACCCAGCCACTACCAGAAGAAGGTATCGCCCCCTCAGTAAAACCTTCAAAATTTTCGTTAATTAATGTATTAACACCACCAATAGTCGGCACTATATCATTGTCTGTAATATTAATATCAATGACTTTATTCAAAGCAGTCAAGGCAGATGTGGCAGTAAATTGAATGGTTTCATTCCCTTCAACCAATGCATCGTCGAATACTTTTACGAAAATAGATTTAACCCCTATTTCCCCTATATTGAATGTAATTGTGCCGTTTGTAGTAAATGCCCATTCATTATTACCAAGTGTACCGGCTGTTTTTGCAAAAGTGATAGTTGTTGCAGTCGCTTGGGGCATTGTAAGACTGGCACTAAGTATTATTTCATTGAATCTTGGGCAATCAGTCGTTGCAACACCTTCATTTATATTAGTTTGCACAGCATAAGCATCCAAAGCTGGTGCCGTACAGCCTGCATATCTTGCACCTACATTTACGGCAAAGAAAGCATCAGTAACCGTTTTTTCTTCTTGTGAACATGCTCCATATAACAATCTCGCCGCATTAATAGCTGCTAATCGGGCAGTTGCGTATGTTGCATTAGGAGTAAGGTTTAGTTCCATGAGATAAGTAATCGCTTCTGCTTTTGCAAAACCCAAGCCTACAAATTCACCAGCAGGTATGAGTGTACCATCTGCTCCATAATTATTACCTATGTTTTCGGATGCTGCTGCAGTTCCAGCACCAGTTGCGTTACCCATATCTGCTCTACCATCCTCAGTAAAAGCTGGAGTGCCTGTTGTAGCTAATGGACCTTTTACAAGTAAGGCAAAATATTTATTTAAAACACCACTGTTATTATGCACACCACATTGATCATTGGCCAAACTTGGAGGAGTACAAAGAGGGTTTGCCCAATACCGTCCGCCGTAAGTATCGGGGTCAGTTTTTGCTTTAGGATTGTCCATCCGTCTTAGACCAATATTATCGGCTGATATTTGCTCGCCTATTTGGAAAGGTTGAAACGTGTTAGCGGGCAAGCCTAAAGAAGTCGTCGTAAAATTCTCTACACAAGCCGACCAAATATCACTCAAGGCTTCATTCATAGCACCTGACTCGCCTTGATAAACGAGGTTTGATGTGAAAGAGCATACACCATGTCCTATTTCATGTCCACAAACATCAAGAGATGTAAGTGGTCTAAAACCAGCATTTACAGATGTGCCGCTACCATCGCCATAAGTCATGACGCTACCATTCCAGAATGCATTGTCATAAGCGGGACCATAATGAACATAGCTTCTGATAGATGTATTTTTATTATCATAGCTCAATCGTTTATGTATAGTTTTCCAATAGTCATAGACCATTTCTGCTCCCCAGTGAGCATCCATAGCATAATCATCATTCGTACTTTCATCTCCTCCAACAGAACCATTGCTTGTCGTACCTCTAATAAGATCTTCGTTTGTACCTGCTATGGTTTCATCTTTCCAAATATTGTCTTTATCAACAAATGCAAGCGAGTTTTCATGCAAACCGGGTAAAGAAATAGGTGCACCGCCTGCACCATTCATATCATAGGTTTCTATCCCACCACCTCTTGTATCATCTTTTAATATATATACAGTAGCATTCGTAACCGGCGTACGAGGATCAACACCGCTATATGTCAATTGAGCGCTTGTATTGTTTGGATCAGTAGTACCTAACAACGGCACGACCAACTGTGTCGTATAGATATTACGTGTACCTGCATAACGCGTTTGAGCAGTACCCAACACAGATGAAAAAGCTACAGCGGGTGCATTGATAGCTGATGAAGGGGATAATAATGTAGGATTAATAGACGCCTTATTTGGCGTTTCAGCTTTCAATTTAGCCGCTTGTGCGCTGGCATTTATTTTATCAGCATGTTTTATAATAGCATCTGATAATAATATTTTACCATTTTCAGCATCTACATAAATGTAGTTGCGACTGAGGGGGTTGGTTGCATAAACATCGAATTTCCAAGCCAAGCGGGGCTGGTTGGTGTAATAAATATCTCTGGCATAAACAAGTAATCCCTTTGGCTTTTGCGATTCATCCAATTGGCTTAATCGCGCCACCGCATCTGGATTGTTTTTGAGCGTAATTTTATCCTTTTCTATTGCTTGCCATGAATATTCTTCTGCATTCACAAAACCAAGAGCCATGTCTAAAGCTGCTGTTTCTGTTAATGCGGTTGAACTTTTAGCAAGGTTTGAAAAATCAAAAACCTCCGCCGAAATTGAATGGATTTTACCACTCATTTGGTTCACGATAATAGCAGAATGCTCTACTGTAATCCCATTAAAAACCTGCTTATACTTGTTAACTGTAATCCCATCCTTTAATTCGGTAGTACTGATAGGCAACAAAGTATTGCTGGGTTTTTCAAGTTGGAAAATTTCGCTAATCAATGCCTCAACATTCTTAGCATCTGGTAAATTGGTACTTTTAAACCTTACTAAGGAAGGTGTACCTAATGTTTTGTTCGTCTCAAAATACTCTACTGAGGCGTTCTGTTTCAGCAAACTTTCAAATTGCTTTGGAAGCTTTTG
>JANLRG010000800.1:0-2733 GCA_031361545.1 Bacteroidota bacterium | reverse complement strand
CATAGAACTAAAATGATTAAATTATTAAATTTTTACAACGAAAAGTCAAACAAATTAAAATCGAAATCGGAGAAAAAGGTTTTAAACAAGTTGATGAACAATCGAATCTTATCAAATGGAGTGAAGAAATTCAGGACGATTGTTATAAAATCTATGTTATAAAAATTGAAGATGAAATCATTTATGTGGGTGAGACAAGAAGTCCCCTAAGTAGCAGATTAGGAACAGGATTTAAGGCGTTCCAAAAAGAAGAAGGGATAAATGGTTACCATGGATATAAATGGATAAATAACTTTAAAAACAGTAAGAAACTATTAACAGTGAATGTGTTTAGATTTGAGCATCTTAAAGATTGTTCAGAATTAAACGATTTTTTTGATGATCTTGGACTGCAAGTGAAAGACAAAAGAAAAACAATTATTGAGGCTATTGAGGCGGAAATTGTCTTTAATGTGAGAAATGAAACTGGGAAGTGGTGTAAATTTCAGCATGAAATTCATTTTCATAATTTAGGCGATGTAATTAAGAATGTTGCATATAAAATATATGAATTTTAAAACCCACAAATTCTTGATTATCAAAGGGATAGTCAAGCGTTTTGTTTTTTATTGACGCTACGGAGTAATGCTGATTTTTTTTAACCCTATCATTTTAATCTTCCAAAAATATACACCTGTCGAATAAATATCCCCCCAAAACAACTTCAACCCATCTTTGCTTCGAAGTGATTAATTATTTTTATCAGGCTTCGGTGACAATTTAAAGTTAAATATCATGGATAAAAAGATGTTTTTTAAGGCGCGTCTGTATTTTACAGGTATCGTAACAGTGGCTATTTGGTCGCTGTTGGCTTGGAATTATTATCATGGTGGTGTCTTGACGCATCATATATTGCAGCAAGGCAACCTGCCTGGTATTTCTAATTGGTGGGGCGGTCTTTTACTGCCTCTATTGACGTGGTTTTTACTCTATCGCTTAGAAAAAAGGCGATTGCTCGATGAGCAGGACACTTCAAAGTTTTTAAGAACCATCTATTATGGCTTCGGTGGTGCTTTGGTTTTTGGCATCCTCCTCTCTATTTTTTTCACCTTCGATTATTCTGATATTTTGGAATACATGGTTGACGGGCTTTTTCTACTTGCTTTTTTCGTTCCGATTTATCGGTCAGAATGTTTGCTTGGTTTTGTCATTGGCATGACGTTTACATTCGGTGCGATGCTGCCAACTATGGCAGGTTGCTTGTTTTCATTAGTCGGTGTGGTGCTATACCGAGTTGTTCGACCTATGATTTTATTCGTTGCAACGAAATTAAACTTAAACATCGATAGATATGGCAAATAGTCAATCAGCAACTTCGCCACAGGTTTATGCCCGAATAGGTGGCTTGGCGTATTTAATCATCATCATTGCAGGTGCTTTCGGTGAGTTGTTTATCAGAGATAAAATCATTGTGTCTGGCGATGCGGTAGCTACTGCCAACAATATTCTCGCTTCGCAGATACTTTGGCGCATTGGTATTGCAGGCGACCTTGTTATGCACGTCTGTGACCTCATTCTTGCTTTGGTTTATTATACTTTGTTTAAATCCGTAAACAAAAAATTGGCGATGCTGTCTGTACTCTTTGGTTTGATTCAGACGGCAGTTTTAGTTGCCAATAAATTGAATCTTTTGATGCCTTTATTTCTTTTAGGCAATGATGATTATTTAAAATCTTATGACCCACATCAGCTTCAAGCATTGGCTTACATTTTTATAAAGGCACATGGCTATGGTTTTAATATTGGTCTTATTTTCTTCGGTTTTGAGTGTTTGATTGACGGCTATTTGATTTTTAAATCGGGATTTTTACCCAAAATATTAGGAGTTCTATTAGGCATTGCAGGTTTGTGCTATTTGATAAATAGTTTTACGATGCTCCTTTCACCAAAATTGTCGGGTTTGATATTCCAAATAATTCTCGTTCCGACCTTCATTGGAGAACTTTTATTGTGCTTATGGCTACTTTTCAAAGGTGTAAATGTGGCAGAATGGAACGAGCGACAAGCATAATGGTGTAGATAAAAATGTGTAAAAGGTGAAAATACTGAGGGGATGTAAAACCCACAAACGCTTGATTATCAACCCGATAGTCAAGTGTTTTTCATTTAAAAGAGCCAAAATACTGAGGGGGTGGCTCTTTGATTTTTCTTTGTGTGTTTATATTTTTAAGGCTTTTCTTAATAATTAGTACCAAAAACGTGTAAAAAATCACATAATGTTCACTAATTATTGTAGAATACAGAAATAAAACGTACATTTGTGAAAAATACTTTCCTTATTAATCGCTTTTTATCATGTTTTTTGAACGAAATTTGTACAGCAATCTTGTACAATGGAAAAATGGAAAATATCGGAAACCCCTTATTTTGCAAGGGGCGCGGCAAACGGGTAAAACTTCACTTATTCGACATTTTGGCAAAACCCAATTTGCCGAAATGGCGTATTTCAACTTTGAAGAAAGACCTGAATTGAGCCAGATGTTTAAGCAGACCAAACAGGTTGAACGGTTATTGCATAATCTGTCTATCGTTCATGGCAAAAAACTTGATGCAGCCCACACGCTCATTGTTTTTGATGAAATCCAAGAATGTGAAGAAGCCCTCAATTCTTTAAAATATTTCAGTGAAAATGCACCCGAATATGCCATCATTGCGGCAGGTTCGTTGTTGAGTATCAGTTTGGGTACAAGTAAA
>JANLRG010000793.1:0-1057 GCA_031361545.1 Bacteroidota bacterium | reverse complement strand
TTTACTTTATCAAGCGGTTTGCAAAGTGGGCAAATTTTAATCATTTTATTGACCTCTAACGCCGCAGAATTAGCAGATAGCGGCAATTGCAATTTAGCATCAACTTATGCTATGGGCGTTAATGATACGATTTCGCTTATTTGGAATGGTTCGACTTGGTATGAAACAGAACGGTCAAACAATTAAGTCCAAACAAAATATTCCTTTTTGGTTTCTATTTTATCAAGAAGTAGAAATAGATTAATGATGATCTAAAAACGTTAAGATGAAAAATTGGTACTTATCAGCCTTATCGGGGCTAATATTATTGTTATTTGGTGAAGCCCTTGTGGCGCAAAGCGTTGGTGTTAAAACAAGCTCACCACAAACCACACTTGATGTCAACGGATCCGTTGCAATGCGCGAAGGAACACCCCTCAGTATAGCCAACGGTACGAACAATAATGTGGCAATAGACACCATGAGTTTTTATCGCATCACTGCACCAACGGCGGTGTTTGACATTACAGGCTTTACGAATGGTTTCGACGGACGCTTATTGAATTTAGTTAACGCAACGAGTTACACAATGACCTTAAAACATCAAGTGACATCGAGTTCTGCGAATCAAATCAATACAGGCGGTTCGGATGCAACAATAGCGGCTAATGGTGTGGCAACCTTGATGTATAATACAACGCTGACAAAATGGGTTCTAACAGGCGGTCAAGGGTTTGTCACGACTTCAACAGATTGGTCACTGACAGGCAACAGTGGCACAACGGCTGGAACGAACTTTGTCGGTACAACCGATGCACAAGACGTGGTTTTCAAAGCTAATAGTTTAGAGGGTATGCGTTTGAATACATCGGGTTATGTTGGCATCAATATCACAGCACCTGCCGCCAAATTCCACGTTGCTGAAACGGCAACAGGTTCTATTCGGTGTATCTTGGACGATCAATACAGCAGCAATGCAACGCCCCCCCGCTTGAACTTGCGTAAAGCACGCGGAACAGTGGCATCTCCCACAACACTCACGACCAGTGATGGCTTGGGTAGTATCGCATTTGCAGGT
>JANLRG010000778.1:0-14517 GCA_031361545.1 Bacteroidota bacterium | reverse complement strand
TTTTCACCTAACAGTCGATACCTCTATGTAAGCAATCAAATTGAAATTTATCAATACGATACCTGGGATCCGTTTATGAATGCAAATGTTCAGTTAGTGGCACAATGGGATTCATTTGTTTCTCCTCTAAAGACTAAATTTTTATTTCATGCTTTAGCGCCAGATGGGCGAATATATATTTCTACTGCTGAAGGCACCAATCTTTTTCATTACATAGAGAATCCTGACTTGCCAGGCATGGCGTGCAATGTTGTACAGAATTCGTTTTTCTTACCAACTTTGAATGCAGTTTGTATGCCGAATGCCCCGAATTTTTCTTTAGGGCCGATGGTGGGTAGTTCATGTGATACTTTAACATCTACAAGAGGACCAGATGATATAGAGTCTCCGATTTTTAATCTGGTTTATCAATCGGGATCGGAAAGCGCTCTCTTAACTGTTTCTAAATTGAAAGGAACTAAAGTCAAGATTTATCTAACTGATATTTCAGGAAGAATTCTTTTTGCTGATGAAGGAAAAACTACAGCCGGATACTTTACGAAGAATATTCCGATGGATAATTTGGCAGCAGGAATTTATTTGGTGACGATTGTTACTGACAAGGAAAAACTGTCTGGGAAGATTGTGAAGGAGTAAAATGTCTGAACTGGGATTTAGCTGATGATGGGATTTTCAGGATGTTTATGAACTGCAACTGTATTCTTGAATCAATGTAATCCACCAATCTAACAAATCCCAATTCAGACATTTTACTGTAATCCACAAATTAGACAATCCAAGTCATTCGTCATTATCACATGATCCAAAACTTTTATCTTTACCAACTGCCCGATTTCCTTCCTCCTGCGCTCGAGAACCATGCTGTTGGGCTAATATGAAAAATTAATTTAGGTCATTATATTCTTTCAATCATATAAATCAACGAATCAAAAAAATTCAGTTCCAACAATTTTTCAGTTTCAAATGTTAAAATTTTCAGTATACATTTAATCAATAACGCTTTTCTATTCAAATTCTTTCGCAATACCACCAATTTTTTCTTGTACGTTCATTTAAAATAAATTTTAAATGCACTCAATTTTTATAAGATAATCTAAAAGTTGTGTAATAAATTATTTTCTGCTTGTCGATATTTTTACATCCACTAAATGATTTAAAAAAAATCAATTTTATTCATCAACTAATAAAACTTAAAACAATGGAAAAAAATCAAAACGACAATCGCAATCAACAATCTGGTAGCGGGTCAAATCAAGGACAAGAGGGAAAAAATAAGGAAACGAATCCTAACAATCCCACTACAAAATCGAATAGTTCTGATGGACAAAATTCGAATCAACAAAATAGAGGTTCTGGTTCGCCACAGAGCAAAGAGCAACGTAGCGGCTCTTCAAAAAATGACAAAGATGAAATGATGGAAGATTCCACTGACCAAAATGATGAGTCTTCAGAACGTTCAAGAGGATCTAATTCTCAAGGAGAAAAGAAAAGTGGAAATCAAAATACTAAAGGAAGTGGAATTTAATTAACTCTTTTAAAATGTCAAAACCTTCTCTTCACGTAAGAGAAGGTTTTTTATTCTCTAATCATTACCTAAAACACTCGTCAATGTTTCATCACGTAAAAGATTTACAATTTAATGCGCGCGTTTCAAAACCAGATCCTCGCTTTGCAAGATTATTATTGGAACAATTTGGAGGCCCCAACGGAGAATTGAAAGCTGCTATGCAATATTTTGTTCAGGCATTTGGTTGTAGAAAACCATTTCCTGATAAATACGATATGCTCATGGATATTGCTACCGAAGAATTTAGTCATTTAGAAATTGTAGGCGCTACTATTCAAATGTTACTTACGGGTGTAAACGGCGAATTAAAAAATGCAGCAGATGAATCTGATCTTACTAAGGTGTTAGACGGAAAAGCTTCAAAAGAAAGTTATATTCACGAAGCTCTGATCAATCCTAATTTCTATTTAGTGAGTGGCGGAACACCAACATTGACTGACAGCAACGGTAATCCATGGTCAGCAACTTATATCATGGGGATGGGTGATGTCACTGTTGATATGCGATGTAATATGGCAGCAGAAGCTACTGCCAAATTGGTGTACGAAAATTTAATGAAGTTTACGGATGATGTCCTTGTCAAAGAATCTCTTCGATTTCTTATGACCCGAGAAGTGGCGCACTTTCAAATGTTTCAAGCAGCTCTTGAAAGTGTTCAACCTAATTTCCCTCCAGGCATTTTGCAAAGCGATCCGAAATTCAGCAATAAATATTTTAATATGTCAAAGGGAGAAGATTTTACTGGCCCTTGGAACGAAGGCAAGAGTCCAGAAATGGGTGAAAGTTGGGACTTCATTGAAGATCCGCTTGAACATGTTTTAGAAACAAACGGATTGTTGGAAGAAAAATCAAAAGGAACTAATCGCACAGAAAAATCTGTACAAGCCGATAATAAATCATTAAGTAAAGAACGAAAAGCGAAGATAGATACAGCAAATGTTCCTTCAAATGGAGAAATTCAATGGTCTACTTATGGAGCAGAAAGTGAAGAAAAAAATAAATCCAAAAGCAAATTTAATGGCAAACCCAATGGTAAATTAAATGGTAAACCCCATGCTAAATCAAAAAATAAATAAATCTGTTTTAAAAATTAATAAAATGAAAAAAATAATTTTAGCAAATGTTGCATTGATTTTAAGCTTTAGTTTAAGTGCACAAACTGACACTACGAACAATAAAAACTATAATCAAGGAACAGACCGATCGATAAATAATAATTCATATCCAAGTATGAATTCACAACCTGGAGATACTAATCTTATGATTAATGGCCAACCAAATAATAATTCAAATCATGATCTGAATAGTCAACCTAATAATAATTCAAATCATGATCTGAACGGTCAACCAAATAATAATTCAAATCATGATCTGAACGGTCAACCAAATAATAATTCAAATCATGATATGAACGGGCAACCTGGAAATCCTAATATAAATACGCCAAATAATAATTCGAATGATGGTATGAACGGCCAACCAAATAATAACTCAACTCATGATATAAACGGACAACCAAATAATAATCCGAATCATGATTTGAATGGGCAACCAAATAATAATTCCAATCATGATATGAACGGCCAACCTGGAAATAATAATTCTAATATGAACGGGCAACCAAATAATAATTCCAATCATGATATGAACGGCTAACCTGGAAATACTAATTCTAATATGAACGGACAACCAAATAATAATTCAAATCATGAGATGAACGGGCAACCAAATAAAAATATAAATCATAATGGCAACAGGGACGTGAATGACACAGCTTCAAGACGACGTGTAATCCCTCATGATATGAGAAAAGAAAATATGCACACTCCTCCTACTCAATCAACCGATATGCACGATGGTTCGACCAATTCAAACTCACATAAAATGAAATCAGGTAATGTTAAACAACATTCTATTACTAAAAAATCGTCTGATATACAACAAGACAGTCGTGGTAATTCAATGCAGCATAAGATGAAATCAGACAGCGCGTATTCACATACAAAAATGCAATCAGAAAAACACATGGGCAGTGATAACTCTCCATCTCAAAATCCTAATCATAACATTCAAAACAGAAACAGTAAAGATAAAATGTATCTCGTGCCAGACAGTGCATTAAAAACCAAAAGTCACTCGAAATAGAATCATCAATAAATAAAATCATATTAATAACTTTAAATTAAAAAAAAATGGAAGCAATTAAAAACAACACAAAAGATGGCATGTTGACCGGTATGTTTCGTGACAGAGAAAGTACAGAAAATGCATACAACTCGCTACACGAAAGAGGTTATACAAAAGACGATATCAATTTGGTGATGTCTGACGACACCAGAAAAAAACATTTTTCAGGTGAAAATGCTGAAACAGAAATTGGCACTAAAGCAGCTGAAGGAGCCGGAAAAGGTTCAGCTATTGGTGGAACCATTGGGGCAATTGCAGGAGTAATTGCAGCCGTTGGAACGAGTCTTGTTATTCCGGGTTTGGGATTAATAGTAGCAGGACCAATTGCAGCTGGTTTAGCTGGAGCTGGAGCTGGTGGAATTACAGGAGGAATAATTGGAGCATTAGTTGGTTCAGGCATACCAGAAGAACGAGCTAAACTTTATGAGTCGGGCATAAAAGATGGAAATATTGTGATGGGTGTTCGGCCCCGCAATCAGGAAGATGCAAAATATTTTGAAGAGAAGTGGCATGCTAATAAAGGCGAAGAAATTTATTCAGCAGGTGATAAATAAATTCTTAAGCAATCAATGTTGCTTTTCCTAATTCATTAACAATACAATTTCGAATTAAATAATTAAAAAATTTGCTAAAATAAAATAAAATGACAAATTCAAAATCAACTACAGCCACTCGTTCCAATGGCAATAGAAATAAAAGTAAAAATGGATCAAACAAAAACTTCTCAGAAAATTCAGCTATGCAATCATCTCAATTAATGAAATTATTTGAAGATGAATTGAAGGATATTTATTGGGCGGAAAAAGCTTTGACGAAAGCAATTCCAAAAATGATAAAGAATGCGACATCAGAAGAATTGATAGAAGCATTGGAGAGTCATTTGAAAGAAACAGAGGGGCATGTAAAACGTGTAGAGCAAGTTTTTGATGTGTTAAGCAAAAAAGCTACTGCAAAAAAATGTGAAGCTATGGAAGGCTTGATTAAAGAAGCAGAAGAAATAATGGAATCATGCGAAGAAGGAGCAATGTGTGATGCAGGTATTATTTCAGCTGGACAAAAAGTGGAGCATTATGAAATTGCAACCTATGGAACTTTACGTCAATTTGCAGAGACCCTTGGCTTGGATGAAGCCGTGGAGTTATTAGAAGCAACTCTTGAAGAAGAAAAAGCTGCCGATGAAAAATTGTCGGAAGTTGCCATGTCAGCAGTCAACATCGAGGCGGAAGAAACACAATTAAAATCCAAATAATTTTTTTTATCAAATCTAAATGGTATTAGTGAAATTGATTATAGATGTGTTTCACCTCTAACAACGATTAAATGTTGAAAATATAATCACAGTTGAACTAAACATTATGAGCAAACATAAAAATAAATTATGTTATAAAACCAATTGTTCATATTCACAAATTTTAGAAACCTGCTTTAAAAAGATCAAAGCAGGTTTCTAATTATTCTTAAGTATATGGAAGCCAAACCCTCTTCTTCATTTTTTTCTGGCCTCAGTGGTTTGCAATTGAACATTCCAAAATATCTTTTCCCCGAGCCCTTTCTGAATAAGAGCAGACTGACTTACTACTCATCATTATTTAATAGCATAGAAATAAATAGTTCTTTCTATAAAGTCCCACAACCTTTAACAATCGAAAATTGGAGTGCCTCCGTAGGAGAACATTTCAAGTTTACCTTTAAATTGTGGAAGGAGATTACGCATTCAAAAGGATTAAATTTTAAAAAATTAGATGTTGAATTGTTTCTCAATGCAATAAATAATATACAAGATAAAAAAGGATGTTTACTTATTCAATTTCCTCCAAGTTTAGGAAAAGAATGTATTCATCAGTTGTCAAATCTTCTCAGTTGCATACGCGAGACTTATAAATCAGATTGGAAAATTGCAATTGAATTCCGAAATAAATCTTGGTATAGTGAATCAACTTATGAACTGATCAATTTTTTCAAAGCCACTCTAGTAATTCATGATATTCCTAAATCTGCAACGCCGAGGATAAATTACGAATCCGATTTTATATACATTCGGTTTCACGGTCCAACTGGAAATTATCGCGACAGTTATTCACACGATTTCTTAAGCGACTATGCTTCTTACGCTAATGAATTGCTATCAGAAGGAAAGGAAGTATATATGTATTTCAACAATACGATGGGAGATGCATTTAACAATTTGAATACAATCAATGGTTTTCTCTCTACAACATTCGAAGCAACAAAATAAATCATGGCTCTAAATAAATATAAAGAGAAAAGAAATTTCAAAGAAAGCCCAGAACCCAAAGGTGGCAAGCCCGACATTAACAAGCTGCGGTTTGTCATTCAAAAGCATAAGGCCTCGCATTTACATTATGATTTCCGATTAGAGATGGAAGGCGTTCTAAAAAGTTGGGCCGTTCCAAAAGGGCCATCAACTGATCCGGATGTAAAACGTTTAGCCATGATGGTTGAAGATCATCCTTACGATTATAGAAATTTTGAAGGAATTATTCCCAGCGGATATGGAGCCGGAACAGTTATCGTTTGGGATGAAGGTTTTTATGCGCCCGTTGAATCAATCAATGAGAATAAAAAAATACAAGACAAAGCTTTGTTAAAAGGAATTTCTGCAGGCAAATTACATTTCGTTATACATGGGAAAAAATTAAAAGGTGAATATGCTCTTGTAAAAACTAATGGCAAAGGTGAAAATGCATGGCTATTGTTTAAGGTGAAAGATAAATACGTTTCTAAAACGGATATTACATTAAAAGATAAATCCGTTATTTCAAAAAAAACATTAGCACAGGTCGAAAAAACATCTGACAATATTTATGGATTAAAACAAGACAATAAACCTAATTCCAAAATCAAAAAGGATAAAAAATTGATACATAAAACGGATGAAAAAATAAAAACTAAAGAAAATAATAATAAAACATTCTCAAAAATAAAGTCAAAAGGAAAACGACAAAAATTTCCTACTAAGATAGCCCCTATGCTGGCAACACTGGTGGATAAGTCTTTTGACAATGAAGAGTGGCAGTTTGAAGTAAAGTGGGATGGATACAGGACGATTGCTTTTTGCAATAAAGAAAAAGTTGAATTGAAATCGCGAAATGATAAATCATTCAACCAAAAATTTTATCCAATTTATAAAGCTGTACAAAATTGGAATATCAACGCCGTAATTGACGGGGAAGTTGTTGTGCTCGATGAGAATGGTAAATCAAATTTCGGAGATTTGCAAAATTGGCGCAGCGAAGCAGACGGAGAAATATATTTTTATGTGTTTGATGTGCTTTGGCTCAACGGCATGAATCTCATGGAAATTTCGTTAAAGGAACGTCGAAATTTTTTAGAACAACTCATTCCTTCCAATGATTTAATCAAATTGAGCACGAGCTTTGTTGGCAATGGCATAGACCTTTTTGAATCGGCAAAAAAATTGAATCTCGAAGGAATCATAGCAAAAAAATCATCTAGCACCTATACACCAGGAGTTAGAACAAAAGAATGGTTAAAAATAAAAGCTAACAAAAGACAAGAGATGGTGATTGGAGGTTATACAATTAATGATGACACCTCTAAATTATTCAGTTCACTTTTACTAGGTGTTTTCGAGAATGATAAATTGATATATACTGGAAAAGTAGGTACAGGTTTTAATGATAAGCAACAAAAAGAAATGCTATTGCAATTCAAAACACACGTTTCCAAATCTTCTCCTTTTACCGAATTGCCTGATATAAACAAACCCTCACGATTTCGTCACGACCCACCTCACGCGAAAGCGATCTGGATGAAACCAGAATTAGTGTGTGAAGTAAGTTTCAACGAGATGACATCAGATGGAATTATGAGACACCCATCATTCGAAGCATTGCGTATTGATAAAAAAGCAAAAGATGTGATGAGAGAAAAACCAAAGCGTACATCGAAAGTTGTTTCAGAAAATAAATCTAAGTCACAAAAAATAATAAAACCGATCGGTAAAAAAGAAAGAAAATCTTTTTTAAACCCAAGTGACGATACTCAGGTCCGAGAAATTAATGGTAATGAAATTAAATTTAATAATCTGAATAAAATATACTGGCCAAAAGAAAAAATAACTAAGCGCGACATGTTGAATTATTATTATCAGGTTGCGCCATTTATTCTTCCATATTTAAAAGACCGGCCACAATCTATGAACCGACATCCAAACGGAATAACTGGTGAAAGTTTTTATTTCAAGGATGTAACTGGTACAGCTCCTGAATGGGTGAAAGTATTTAAATACAAAAGTCCAGCTGACAATAGGGAGCGCAAATATCTAGTAGCAACTGATGAAGCGAGTTTATTATACATGGCAACATTGGGTTGCATTGAAATGAATCCATGGTCAAGTAGAATTGAAACACAAAATAATCCAGATTGGTGCATCATCGATTTAGATCCTGCAGAAAACTCATTTAATAAAGTAATAGAAGCAGCCAATGTTACGAATGAAATTCTCACAGACATGGGTATTGTATCTTATCCTAAAACCAGTGGTTCAACTGGAATTCATATTTACATTCCTCTGGCAGCAAAATATACCTATGAACAATCCAAAGAGTTTGCTAGAGTAATAGCAACTTTAGTCCAACAGGAGTTACCAAAATTTACCAGCATAGAAAGAATTGTAAAAGGCAGAGAAGGAAAAATGTACATTGATTTTTTACAGAATCGTCCACAAGCAACCATTGCAGCTCCATATTCATTAAGGCCCAAACCGAAAGCTACCGTTTCTATGCCTTTGCACTGGGAGGAAGTTAAAAAAGGTTTAAAAATGTCTGACTTTACAATAAGCAATTCACTCGATCGAATAAAAAATGAAAGTGACATTTTCAAGCCGATTCTTGGTAAGGGGATTAATTTAGAAAAGGCAATTAAAGTATTTACAAAAAACTCTAAATAGAAGTGGAAAACTTAGATAAACTATATACCCAAATAAAAATTAAAAAAATAAAATCGCCTTAACACGATCAATACATTTTAGAAATAATTAAAAAGAAAGAGTCTAAGATAAATTATAATAAAAAATGATTTTAAAATTCTGAATTTTCACCAACTAAAATTTCCATCATAAAAAGTTGTTGCAATAATTTCAGATAATAAAACCTAACTAACTTAAAACAAAATAAAATGCGCTCAATTTGGACAGGTTCAATAACATTCGGATTAATAAACATTCCCGTCAAATTATTTTCTGCTGTACAAGAAAGTTCTCTTGATCTGGATATGTTAGACACCAAAGATCATTCAAATATCAAATTTAAGCGGGTAAATGAATCAACTGGTAAAGAGGTTGCCTATGAGAATATCGTAAAGGGATTCAAGTTAGAAAGTGGCTATGTAATTTTAGACGATGTAGATTTTGAGGCTGCTGATTCTGTAAAAACTAAAACGATTGAAGTAATTAATTTTGTAGAACAATCCGAAATCGATAGTTTGTATTATGAGCAGCCATATTATTTGGAGCCTGATAAATCTGCTATGAAAGCGTATGCACTATTAAGAGACGCAATGGAAACAACAGGAAAAGTTGGAGTTGCAAGTTTTGTTCTTCGTAACAAGGAGGGATTGGCAATTTTAAAACCCTATAAAAATGCAATTGTTTTAAATCGAATTCGGTTCGCGCAAGAAATTAGAGGACTTGAAGATTTAAAATTACCTCCAATTTCAAAAGTGAAAACTAAAGAAGTATTAATGGCAAATAAATTAGTAGAACAGCTCACTGAAAAATTTAATATCACTAAATATAAAGATACTTATACAGCTAAACTTTTAAAGATTATTAAAGAAAAAGCTAAAGGGAAAGTAATATCTGCTCCGAAAATAAAAATTGTTCATAAGCGAAGTGACGATTTGATGGAAATGCTAAAGGCAAGTCTAACTACGAAAAAAAGGAAAACAGCTTAACAATGCCTGAAGGTCCGTCCATTGTTCTCTTAAAAGAAGAAGTACTGCAATTTACAGGAAAAAAATAATTTCTGTTAGTGGCAATAGCAAAATTGATCAATCTCGTTTAGTGAATCAAAAAATTATTGCCTTTAAAAGTTGGGGCATACATTTTCTTATTTGCTTTAAAAATTTTTCTATAAGAATACATTTTTTAATGTTTGGGAGCTATAGTGTTAATGAAAAGAAACCGGACAAACCCATTCGCTTAAATTTTACTTTTAAAAAAGGAGAAATAAATTTTTATTCCTGTTCAATAAATTATTTGGAAGGTGATATAAATTCTTTTTACGATTGGAGTGGAGATGTAATGAATGTCGATTGGGATCCTAAAAAAGCTAGGGCAAAATTAAAGAACGTGGCGTCTATGATGGCTTGCGATGCACTTTTAGATCAGGATATTTTTGCAGGAGTTGGGAACATTATTAAAAATGAAGTACTGTATCGCATCAAAGTACATCCGGAATCTCTAATTTCTAAAATTCCAACCCGAAAATTAAGAACATTAATTGTAGAAGCACAGAAATATTCATTTCAATTTTTAGAATGGAAAAGAAATTACGAACTAAAAAAACATTGGCTTGCACATACAAAAAAGCTATGTCTAAGATGTCACTTCCCAATCATTAAAAAATATACCGGAGCAAAGGAACGTAGAAGTTTCATTTGTACAAATTGCCAAATTTTGTATCAGTGATTACATCATTCCATTTAAATTGATATTCCAACTTGATAATCTTTAGCGTTGAAGTGTTTCTGCTAAAATAATTTGCATTTATAAAAAGATGTTAAAGCTTATGAGATTGTTTAAAATGATAAATAAATGTCAATCCTTTTTTATCTTCTTCCATATATGGAAACACACTGAGAGAAGGATCTTTCACTTTATGAAATTGCGGAACTAGAATTCCAGACAATGTTCCTAATGCTGTTCCCAACAATATATCTGAAGGAAAATGTTGTCCGCCTATTAAACGAAGATACGCTGTTGTTCCTGTTGCAACACCTGCAATTCCATAGTAGATCCAATTGGATTTAGATAAAGGATGATAATCTGCATGAACTTTCGCAATAAAAAATGTCGATACCGATACGATTTGCACATGACCTGAATAAAAAGAATTTTTTGCATTCGCACCTTTGCGCTTCTCAATATCTGTATTCTGATCGTATGCATACGGGCGATATCGGTCCACAAATAAAGTGGCGCTCGTACCAAACAACCCAGTTACCGATAATGCTTCCCAGTAGAGAAAAGTAAGTTTGAAAAAATCGTGTCGCGTTTCTTTTGAAGTTAAACAGTAAATCAAAGGCAATGGTATAGCTGCATAAAAAGGATAGTAACTTATCTTGTCCATGGATTTTGAGTATGAATAAACTGCCCAACGATCAAACTTGTTGATGTCTTCTTTACGTAAACTCAGAATTTTTTCTGTACTCGACTGACCTTTATTATAAATTTTAGTGAACGTAAAAGAAGACCAGATCGTCCCAGCTGCAACAATTGGAACATCTACGGCGGGTTTTAATTTGTAAACTGAAGAAAACTTCTGCTTTACTACTGGTTCACTATCGGTTGACGAAGAGTCAAGCGAAACTGTTTGTGCTGAAACGGAACTAACAAGGAAGAGAAATAATAATGCGTAAAAATAAAATTTTTTCATTTTCGATTATATAAAATTATAGCGCAATGGTGAGTACTATTTTTTATATTCATTATTCATCATTGTACAAGCAACGGTTTAATAATTACTGTAGCGCCATTATTTTTCTTCGATAGTTTCAGAAAATAAAACCCTTTTGAAATTCCTGTTGTATTAAACTGTATAGCTACTCCAGAAAATTCAAATTTCATTATTTCTTGTCCTAATGCTGAAAACATCTCGAGATCATAGTCTTTATCTGTAATTAAATTTCCTGGCTGTATTGTTAATAAATCTCCAACTGGATTCGGATAAACTTGAAAAGCTGACTCTCCATCAATAAAACCTATTCCGGCCCCTGGCTCTGTGACAACAAATGAATCGCAAACACTGCAATTGTTAGAATCGCTTATGCAAACGAAATAATTTCCAGGTGCTAAACTGCTTCTGTTTTGTGCTGTATTTCCATCTGTCCAGTTGTAGAAGTAAGGTTGAGTTCCTCCAGATACAATAAGATCTATCGTTCCATTATTACATCCTGTACATGTAGAATTGTTGACGGTCGCATTGCTAACTAGCAACGGATCAGGTTGAGCTAAAGTAAAACCTTTTGTTGATTGACAGCCGGCAGCGTCTGTTATAAGAATGGAATAATTTCCAGCACAAAGGCCAAATGCTGTATCGCTAAATTGTGTGGGCGTCGTTGACCATTGATAGGCAAAAGGACCGTTTCCAGTTACAACGGCAACCGCTTCTCCCTGGCATGATCCAAAACAATTTACTGGCTGAGCAATTGTAATGTTTTCTTGTAAAAGTGGCGGTTCAGAAACAGAAATGTTTTTAGAAATTTGGCATCCCGAATTATCTGTAATCAATACAGAAAAATTTCCAGCACAAAGACCAAATGCTGAATCATTATTTTGTTGAGGTGTCGTTGACCATTGATAGATGAATGGTCCATTACCACTTGCTAACGCTGTTCCTATTCCATTGCAACTGCCATAGCATGTTGAATTAATTGCTGATGCAGTTGCATATAGATTACATGAAATCGATGAGAGTTTAACAAGAAAAATATCAAGTAAAGTGTCGCCAGTTATATTGAAAGAATCAAATGTAATATTATGGTCGAACTCTCCTGAAAAATAAATGTTACCATGAGAATCTATTCCTACCCCTCTCCCACGATCTGTATTCGGTCCACCAAAACTTTTTAGAAATCTATTTGTAACTCCTGATGAATCATAGCACACAAGAAATACGTCAGCATTTCCGTTGCTTACAATAGTATTAGGACCAAAATTAGCAGTGCTTGCATAATCGCCAGCCATATATAAATTTCCATTACCATCATGACTGACACCGCGACCAAAATCATCTTCTACTCCGCCGCCTCTCACAGCCCAAAGATTATTTCCTGAAGGATCGTAAGCAGCAAGAAATGCATCTTGATTACCTGCTGAGTTTAAAATTGTGCCTCCAAAATTCGCTTGTGTTCCAAATTCACCTGCACAAACTATATTTCCATTTGTATTTATCGTAATATCATAACCACGATCGAATCCTGTCCCTCCACCTTTTCTTACCCATTGAAATGCCCCTGATGTATCCAATTTCTCAAGAAAGAAATCTGTACCACCGGATCCATTCAAAGTAACTAGAGGATCGAACACTGCTGTACCTGCGAAATATCCAGTCACATAAACATCGGCTCCTGAAACAGCAATACCATACGCTTTGTCGGAATCTGTTCCTCCAATTTGTTTTATCCATTGAAAATTTCCATAAGTGTCGAATTTAAAAACAAAAGCATCATAATCTCCGAGTGAGGTTAATTGGTTTACACCATTGTAGTATGCCTTCTGCTGTGTTGCACCGCAGGCATAAACATTTCCTTGCGGGTCTACATCGATAGCATACCCTCGTGTATTCAAACTATCCGTTTCAAAATGTCTAACCCAATTTATATTGCCATTCTCATCATATTTAGCAATGAAGGTGTTATTAGCTAGCCGTCCTATAACTTGTATCGTGTCAAAATAAGTTGTGTCATCGATTTCTCCACAGAGATAAACATTGTGTGCAGCATCTATTGCTATCGAATGGCCCTTTTCTCCTCCGTATCTTGAGCCAGCACGTTTTGCCCAAATGCGGTTCCCGAGAGAATCGTATTTAGCTAAAAAAATATCATGAATGCCTGCAGATTGTAGCTGAAAACCATCATCGAACCTGGCGATAAATTCAATTTGCCCTGTTATATAAATAAAACCTGAATTGTCAACAGCTAAATCGAAACATTCATCGAACCCTTGACTTTTTATTGTTCTTACCCACTGAGCATCCTGTGCTTCCCCTATCATGGATTTGAAAAGCAATATCGTTAATAAACAAATTACGTGTTTCATATTAGTTTAAATGTTTTGTCTGAAATTCTTCTTTTGGATGCGTAACACTTGAAGGGAGAACCATTAAAGGTATTCAAATATTTATGTAAATAACCTATAAGTGTCGGATATTTTAGTTACAGAATATTTTAAATAAATTACATAATTTAGATAAACTCGAAAGCAGTAACTTGTTTCCCTTAACTCCTTGAATAGATAGAACCAAACCTTCCTTTTTTAGAGATTCGTTCGATTCTTTTTATGCACTCGATAATATCAGACTTTTTCTACACAAATATGAGTAAATATAAAAATTATGTTGCATAAAATTATTGATTAAATTTGAAGAAAATCATTCACTACCTACTTCCATTTGTGTATTCTTTTGAAGTCAATTAATATTCGTTTGTAAAGATAGGAAGTTTTCCTAAAAAATTAGTTAGACTAAAATTTAATTTTTCCGATGATGAAATTTTACCTGCTAATTTATTTATGTTTAATAAATCTACTAACTTCTGCACAAAATTTTGGTAGTGAATAGGAAGGACAACAAGAACTCCATGATATTCACAAATTAATAACTCTTCAACATATTCTTTTACGGTTATTCTTCCCGTTATTTTATTACCTTTCGTCCATCACCAAATGCATGTTCTTTTTTGGCTCATTAGTCTACAAACGGTTTCATATTTTGGTGTGCATAAAAATTAATTAATTAATAAGTTAATTTTCGGTCGATCGAAAAAATATTGCTTTTAAA
>JANLRG010000770.1:0-1084 GCA_031361545.1 Bacteroidota bacterium | reverse complement strand
TTCATAGTGTTTCTATTTCCTTTTTTTGTATAATAATTTTAAGTACGGTACCAATATGGGTAGATAATTCTACTTTTATTAAAATAAGGCAAATAATAGCTATTGTTTTTTTCCTGTCATTAATAGTTACAATTATTCTGTGTCTGCGAAAAAAGAGAGAGCAAACAAAGGTTTTCATTGTAGCCATATTACCATTTATAATATCTATAATAACAATTATTGTTTGGGCACTTTACTTTTATGGTTCTACTACTGATCGATTTCCATTTATTGTAGACTCTATCGTTGGAGTCTGTGTAGTATGGGCAGTGATCGTATTTTCTGCTTTTTTATTAAAAAGATACAGCCGTCAAGAAAAGAAAATTTTAAATGATACATTGGAAAAAGAGCAAGAACGAAATGATTTTATAGCAGAACAAAAAGTTCAACTTGAAAAACAAGTAAAAGAACGCACGGCTGAACTTATCGCTTCGCAAAATCAACTCATCCAATCCGAAAAACTCGCCTCGCTCGGTGAACTCACCGCAGGCATCGCCCATGAAATACAAAACCCCTTGAATTTTGTCAATAACTTCTCGGAACTGAGTGTGGAATTAATAGATGAACTAAAAAGCCCCCTAACCCCCAAAGGGGGAACATTAGAAGCGGAACTTTTATCTGATATTTCTCAAAATCTTGAGAAAATCAATCATCACGGCAAACGGGCGAGCAATATTGTGAAAGGGATGCTCGAACACTCGCGTGCAAGTACAGGCATGAAGGAATTAACCGATATTAATAAATTAGCGGATGAATATTTACGCTTATCTTATCATGGTTTAAGAGCGAAAGACAAAGACTTTAATGCTGATTTTACAACTCATTTTGATGAAAACTTACCTAAAATCGAAGTCATTCCGCAAGATATTGGACGTGTTTTATTGAATTTGATTAATAATGCGTTTTATGCGGTTAATGAACGTGCAAAACTTTCGGAGGGTTTCAAACCCTCCGAAAGTTATACCCCCTCCACGCCGCTATCGTGGTCTCCGACAGTATCCGTCACTACACAAGAGCTTGATAATCAAATAATTATAAAAGTAAA
>JANLRG010000747.1:0-1153 GCA_031361545.1 Bacteroidota bacterium | reverse complement strand
GATGCTCGCCAGTTTTGAAAATTACGACGAAGCTGTTCGTATTTTGAAAAAAGTGAAAGACCGCTCACTCACGGATGCTTTTATTATTCGATATGAAGATGGGATAAGGACGAATAGGAGTAAATGATTTTTTTATAAGGCGAAAAATAGGCAAATAAATAGCTGAATTTTCTTTTTGAAACAGTAGTGAGACCACAATCCATTCTATCGAATTGGCGGTAAAAAGGAAATTGTGCCATAGTGTAGTTAGTTTGTAAATTTTTTTGGTTAAAATGCTTGTTTATCTAAGTGCTAATTTTCTCGCAAATCGGGATAATTTTTTACTAACGAGGCTTTTAAATCTTGCATTGTACCAAAGGATTTTTGTTCTTTGAAAGGCCACGATGTATAAATTTTTTCAACAGTAAGTTTTTTATCTTCTATCAATTTATAGACAGAATAAGCCCGTTTCCCTTGTTCACGTATGCCTTTTTCGGGAAATATCACCAAATCGCCTACAAAAAGGATTTTTTGAAGCGGAAAATAGAAATATAAAAATTCTTTAACATGGTCGGTCGTTTCTCCTGCTTCATAAATGATAACTTGATTTTTTGTGTCTTGAATACTGAGGGGGGCATTTGCAGACACTGTTAAAGTGGTGAGTTTAGAAGGTGTTACCGTATTATCGGGTTTTAATGTATGTAGTGATTTCAAAAGTTTTTCAAAAAATGCAATATTGCCTTTTGTAGTAACAATTTGTGTATTAGGTTGCACAAAAGCAGCAAAACCACCTGCGTGATCGGGGTGGTGGTGGCTCAATGCGAGATATTTTACAGGTTTGTTCGGATACTGTTTTTGAAGATGCCATCGAATTTCTTTAACAATACCTGTATTTTTGGGAGCTTCAAAAACCATTAAATAATCAGCAAATTCAGCCACCAAAACCTTGTTGTTATAAGTCATTAATTTCAAAAGCAGTAGATTTGGAGCGATTTGTTCAGTTTCTAAGAGCGTTTGTTTTGTTTCAATATATTCCCACGTGGGGCAAAGGTATTTTATCATGTCTTTATTCAATTCGGGTGCGAAATTGAATTTGTCATAACTTAAAGTCCGTTCTAAAAGTCCATGTTCTGTTTTTGTAAACTTTTGTGGTACAATTAGTCCATTTTCTAAT
>JANLRG010000732.1:0-1932 GCA_031361545.1 Bacteroidota bacterium | reverse complement strand
TCTAAGCGCAAATATCGGGCTTCAACAGGCTTTTTTAAAGCAATATAATCGTGTGGTACATCTGTTTTATTTTGACTTTTGTCCGTTAAAAGCGTCCATTTTTTACCATCTAATGAATATAACAAACGATATTGATGGTAAATATTAGTAAATTTTCCTAAAAACGAAGAATCTACATCATGGTCGGCATAATTAATTTGAATGGCATTGACCGTTGAAACGGCGCCTAAATCACTTTCAAACCATTCGCCTTTTTTATCTGATGTGGCACTCCAGTACGTTTTAATGTCTTCATCCACTGCATAATTTGGCGCATACCCCCCCTCAGTACTTGAGGCTTTTACAGGCTTTTGATAGTTCAAAATCATCCAATTTGTAAAGCGACTTTGCGCATGGTCGGCTTTTCCATTCGGTAAATAGTGCGGATAATCGCCAAAAGCTGTATTTGACCACATAATGCCGTCTTTGTCAAAATCCGTAGGAAAAAGTGCCAAACGCCGTTCAAAATTGTTTTTAACATTAATCGTACTTGTAGAAATATGCCAATAATTATCCCAATTGTCTTGAAAAGTGGCGCCATGACCAGAGCCACGCGAAAAGCCACCAGGCTTTGAACAAAAAGGATTGTGTTTTTGATAGGTAAATGGACCTAATGGATTTTTACTGGTATAAACGCCATCCGCATAGCCGCTAAATTCAGTCCCTGGTGCGCCGTATTGCAAATAATAAGTGCCCTTGTTTTTCGTAACAAAAGCGCCTTCCATAAAAGGCGACATAAAATTATTGTCATTGTATTCGCCAAAACGTTCCCAACCATGTTCGTCGTCGTGGAGTTTAATAAGGTCTTTGCGTTCGCCTTTAGGTTGCAAGGTTTGTCTATCCATTTCACGTCCATAAAGCGGAAAACTATTGCTCGAACCGTGATATAAATACAAGCGCCCATCATCATCTAAAAAATATTGCGGGTCCCAAGCCATGCTTTTAGAAGAATCAACGGCAATTGACCAATTATTTACGGACTTGTCCCGATTACTTCGGGAGGGATCTGTGCTGACCCAAATTGGGAAGGCATCGGTATAAGTTGAACCGATAACGCATAGAGAATCACCCATTTTCCAAACGGCAGGGGCGCATAATTCATCAAAAACGGTGTTGCACGGCAATAAAAACCGTTTTGACATAAAATGCCAATCTGATAAATCATTGCTCCACCAATAACCCCATTGATTTGTGGAAAATAAATAATATTTCCCTTTGAAATTAACGATAACAGGGTCGGCTGTTGCGCGATGCCGTCCTGCTTCTGAAAAATTGGGTATTGGCGTAAATCCATAATCAAGATTCATCGGATTACAATACGTAAGGGGTTGCTGTGCAGCTATTTGTTGGATGTGAACGCTGCCACATACAAGCAATAAGACAAGTTTTTTCATTCTATATTCTGCTGATTTTATTGAATGGTGGTAAAGGTACTTAATTGAATAAAATGGGACGTTTTTTTTATTGAAATCATTAGAAAAATTATAAAAACATGCAAAAACATCGTATATAAATTGTTTTTGCTTTAAATAACCATTTTCCATTACGCACAAAAAAAATAAAAAATAGTTGACAAAAAAAATCGAAAAAAGGTTGTTAGTTAAAATTAGTGTCTAACTTTCGCTCCTTATTATTAGAAATCTATTTTTTAACGAAAAACAAACCCATTATGGTTTTTGAAGATTACCCTGAGTCCAGCGCAGTTTTATGCTAAACTAAAGAAGGCTTATGCCGACAATGAGGTGGATAAAGTTTTCTTAGACCGCATTTACAAAGCGATGGGTTATTCTGGTTTTGCGGATGCTAAAGCAGAACAGTTTTCTGCTGTTGTATTGCCAATTGGTACAACAGGTAGATTGGGTTGCAGTAAAGCGCACAAAACAGGTTGCTATA
>JANLRG010000722.1:0-1893 GCA_031361545.1 Bacteroidota bacterium | reverse complement strand
TTTAATATTGATTTTAAAAATACTACGATTTTTAAGCGATTTTTCCTTTTATTTAAAAAACCCAAATAATTATCATTTGATCAGCCCAAATATATTTAGAGTACAGAAATTTGGAGAGTTGGGATCTTCAGGCTTTTGGTTTAGACATCATTTAGAAACAACGCTAGAGAATTCAAAACTATTAAAATCAATAGTATATAAAGATATTTATAGCCATAAAGCATTAGAAGGAATTGTAAAAGTCCGGATCAATCATTTGGGTAAAATTGTTCAAGTTGGGGAATATTAATTTTTAAATTTATAATGATCAAACGCACTCTCTACTTCGGCAATCCCTCCTACCTTAGCTTAAATCAAGCTCAGTTGGTATTGCGATTGCCTGAGGTAGAAAAGAACGATTTGATTTCCGAAGTTTTTAAGAAGCAAGCCACAGCAAGTATTCCGGTAGAAGATATTGGGATTGTGATTTTAGATCATCAACAAATTACAATAACACAAGCATTGATTGAAGCTTTGCTCGACAATAATGTTGCATTGATAACGTGTGATCGTACGCACCACCCTACCGGCCTTATGCTTCCGTTGTGTGGAAATACGATTCAAAACGAACGCTTCCGTGCTCAATTAGATGCAACAGAACCATTGAAAAAACAATTGTGGGCACAAACGGTTTCACAAAAAATAAAAAATCAAGCGGCAATGTTTTCGTGCATAAACGTGGATCATGGCTATTTGCTTCCACTCTATCGAAATGTAAAAAGCGGAGACAGCGATAACCGTGAAGCAACAGCAGCGGCTTATTATTGGGGAAATATATTTAAATCGCTTACTTTTAATTTGGATGATAGCGGTGAAATTAATTTTAAACTTTTCAGAGAAGGGCTGCAGCCAAATAATTATTTGAATTACGGCTATGCACTTTTACGGGCTACAATGGCGCGAAGTATTGTAGGCGCCGGCCTCTTGCCTACACTAGGAATTTTTCATCACAATCGTTACAATGCCTATTGCCTTGCCGACGATTTAATGGAACCGTATCGGCCTTATGTTGACCAAGTGGTATATTCTATTGTTGCAAGCAAAGGAGTGAACGAAGATATTCCCAAGGAAATAAAAACCATCCTACTTCAAATACCGGCAATGGATGTATGGATGGACGGAGAAAAAAGTCCGTTGATGAATGCAACGCAGCGAACAGCAGTAAGTTTAGTAAAATGTTTTACCGGTGATCAACGAAAATTATTGTATCCTGATTTTTAATTTTTTTATAAATCAAATCGAAGATGAGTGTATTAACCGATCGATTAAACGCCTATCGCATTATGTGGACATTCGTAATGTATGACCTGCCTACAGAAACCAAGAAAGAGCGGAAAGTCGCAGCTCGTTTCAGAAAAGATTTATTGGTTGATGGATTTAGTATGTTTCAATTTAGTACGTATGTAAGGCATAGTTCAAGCTCGGAAAATGCCGATGTACATAGCCGCCGGGTGCGGAAAAGTTTACCGGAACATGGGAAAGTCGGAATTTTACAAATTACCGATAAACAATTTGGTCAGATGGAAATTTTTTATGGCATGAAGCGAATAGAACGACCGGACGTACCGCAGCAATTGGAATTATTCTAAGTTGGTAGAAACAAAAAATCCCGCTTGAGGCGGGACCAATGATTGAAAACATCGCATTTTTAAACAGCTCAAACCTTTGTAAACTATTGAAGTTGTATGAATTACGACCTATCTGATGTTTATCAATAATTCAAAGATACGTTTTGAAAGCAAATCACAACTAGTCCTTTGTACTTAGCAGAATTTAAAATGATGTTTATCAATAATTCAAAGATACGATTTGAAAGCAAATCACAACAATAAATTTCTGTGTTTTCCTCCGGAG
>JANLRG010000720.1:0-1287 GCA_031361545.1 Bacteroidota bacterium | reverse complement strand
CCCGCCGCCACCTGAACAGAGCATCATGGGCACTTTCGGATATTTAGCACGGATACGCTCCAACACTTTGTACAAGCCTTTCACATAATCTACATAGAGTTGGGTTTGTTTCTGACCTGTTTTTTCTAAATAAGCCGAATGAGCATTGTAAATCACGGCATTACAATCCCATTTGATAAATGCTAAATCAGGGTTTTTAGTAAAAAGTGTATCTAAAACCCCAAAAACATGGTCTTGTACTGAGGGGTTCGATAAATCCAAGACCAATTGATTTCGGAAATAATGCTCAGGTCTTTCAGCTTCTCGAATCACCCAATCTTGATGCTTTTCGTACAATTCACTTTTAGGATTCACCATTTCAGGCTCTATCCAAATGCCGAATTTGATGCCCGCCTTGGTCGCTTCTTTCACCAAATAACCAATGCCACTCGGTAGTTTTTTACGATTTTCCTGCCAATCGCCTAAGCCTGCACGATCATCGTTGCGCGGGTATTTATTCGCAAACCAACCATCATCGAGCAAAAACATATCGACGCCCAATTTTTTAGCATCTTTAAAAAGACCGACTAATTTGTTTTCATCAAAATCAAAATAGGTCGCTTCCCAATTGTTCAAAAGCGTTAATCGGGAGCCGTTGCCGTCCAAAAGGCGGTAATTGCGCGCCCAACGGTGCATATTTCGACTGGCTTCGCCTTTGCCTTTATCGGAATAGGTATAAATAAAAGAAGGCGTTTTGAACTCTTGACCCGATGCCAACGGATAGGCGGACGCATGGGGGCTAATACCCGCCATCAAGCGCAAATTGTCGTAAGTATCCACCTCAAAATCCATTTGAAAATTGCCCGACCAAGCCAAAGTACCGAGCATGACTTTGCCCTCATCTTCAGTAGCCGGTTTATCGAAAGAAAGGATAAAAGAAGGTGGTTGAAAGAGATTGGCGCGAGTACCCAATTTGGAATCCAAGACCTTGATACCGTGCGTTAAAAGCTCTTCTTCGGGTTTCATCTCACGACCCCAAACGCCGTGGTAATGGTTGAGATAAAATTTATCAGCGTTGAAATAAAGGTTGGCAGAAGCATATTTTTCTAAGGAAATTGCTCCTTTCTCTTTGTTTTTAATGACAGACCATTGCTCAATTGTATTTTCTTTGGCGTAGGTTTTATACAACAAAGTCACTTCCACAGCATACGTGGGGTCTTTCAAAATCACACTGGTTAAGGTGACATTCTCATCTATTTTTTGAACGGTATGACTGTCGTACAAGAGTTCCAAAGAGGTGCTGCCGTC
>JANLRG010000716.1:0-1711 GCA_031361545.1 Bacteroidota bacterium | reverse complement strand
TTAATTTTAATAAAAAAAATGCAAATTTGTCAAAATGACTATAAATTTGGTCAACAATTCTTAACTAAACTATCTTTCCTCTAAAGCTTATTACTATTATTTCTACTATTATTCATCGGAATCCACGCCTGAATAAGACATTATTAGGGTGAAAATTAAACTTATACTATGAATAAAAATTGTTACAGACTTCCGATTATAGCTTTGGCTATTTGCTTTTTGACCCCCCTCAGTAGTCAGACTCCTACGGCGAGTTTTGCTACTTGGAAAGATAATAAAAAAGCAGCTTATACCATTATCCACGACGATTACAGTGATTATGTCACAGGCATTTATCAATATGCTGACCCCATTGCTACGGCACGGGGCATTAAACTTTGCTTCGGCGCTATCACCAGTGCTTGTGGACCTTTAGAATGGACTAAAGCGAGAACTATGATGTCGCATGGACATGAGTGTATCAATCACTCTCATAATCATTTTTGTGGTGGTAGTGCCAGTGAATGCTCAGGGTTGACAACTTATGGTCCTGCTAATTTCCCGACAGAGTTAGACCTCTCAACTCAATTGATTGAATCCAATACAGGCGTGCGCCCTCGATTTTTTATCCATCCGTATGATGCTTCTTCAGGTGATATTATAAATTATTTAGTCAGTATTGGATACTTAGGTAGCCGCGCGGGTAGCCAATTGATAACGAATCCGAATACATTTACGGATTTTATGCACTTGAATTATTATGTGTATGATGGCACAGCTGCTGCTCTTACTAGCCTCAATACTGCTGTCAATACTGCTATTTCGTCGGGTGGTTATGCTGTTAGAGAGTTTCATGGTATTGCAGATGGCTCATGGTCAGCGATGACAGTCACTAACTATACAAGCCATTTAGATTATGTTAAAACTAAAATAACGGATGGCTCGCTTTGGTCTGCTACAGCAACTGAGGCGATCACTTATAAAATGCAACGTGATGCTTTTGGTCCAGTAGTGGCATATAATGCTACAGCAAATACGCTCACGGTTTCTTTCTCAGCATTAAAAACAATTAACCCCTCAGTATTGAGGACGCCCGTGACACTGAATGTGAATGTAACAGGCTTTACGCCTGAGATATTAAATGCTTCTCAAAATGGTTCATCAGTTACGTACACAAGAGTGGGCAATATTTTATCATTCAATGTATATCCGCATTTAGGCAGCGTAGTTATAAACGTCGGTACTGCTGCACCACTGCCTTCTAATGTCACCAATTTAGTTGCTACTCCCCAAACGAATGCTGTATTATTAGGCTGGACAAGCCCTGCTACTGCTTATGATGAAGTGATGGTAGTAGCGAAAGCATCTACGGGCTTTACGACCATCCCAAGTGGTACAACCTATACGGCTGATGCCAATTTCACAGGAGCAGGCACTGCTTTTGAAGGCGGTAAAGTAGTATATAGAGGCACAGGCGCAAGTTTGACAATAACAGGATTGACGGGCGGAACTACCTATTTCTTCCGCATTTATACGCGCTCAGGTATAGCATGGTCAACAGGTTTAGAAGTGAGTGCTGTTCCTACAGCTGTTGTGCTACCGCCGCCTGTGAACATCACTAATCTATTAGCGACGCCCCAAGCGAGTGCTGTATTATTAGGTTGGACAAGCCCTGCTACTGCTTATGATGAAGTGATGGTAGTAGCGAAAGCATCTACGGGCTTTACGACCA
>JANLRG010000707.1:0-12039 GCA_031361545.1 Bacteroidota bacterium | reverse complement strand
TCTGTTGTTTAATAATAAAATATAATCTATTCGACCATCAGAAAAAAAAACGACCACTTCATGAAGTGGTCGTTTGCAAAGTTGTTGTTTTTAATTTTAAAATCTATTTAAGCAACTACTGCTAATTTATCTTTTAGCGTAGTATCAATCGCTTCTAAAAATTCTTCTGTATAAACGAAGTCTTTTCCATGTGTAACTTTATTTCCATGAATGGTGACTGCTAGGTCTTTGGTCATAATTCCTTTTTCTACAGTTTCAATACAAGCTTCTTCTAATGTTTTACAGAAACGAATTAGTTCTTGATTGTTATCTAACTTCCCACGAAATTCTAAACCTCTTGTCCATGCAAAAATAGATGCAATCGGATTAGTAGAAGTTGGTTTTCCAGCTTGGTGATCGCGATAATGTCGAGTCACTGTTCCATGTGCCGCTTCTGCCTCCATCGTTTTTCCGTCGGGTGTAACCAATACAGAAGTCATCAATCCTAATGAACCAAATCCTTGAGCTACGGTATCAGATTGTACATCGCCATCATAATTTTTACAAGCCCAAACAAAATTGCCATTCCATTTCAAAGCTGAAGCAACCATATCATCAATCAAACGATGTTCATAGGTAATTCCGGCAGTTTCATACTTAGACTTATAATCTGAGTTATAAATTTCTTCGAAAATATCTTTGAATCTTCCGTCGTATTTTTTTAAGATGGTGTTTTTTGTAGAAAGGTAAAGTGGCCATTTTTTTATCAGCGCCTGATTAAAACAGGCATGAGCAAAACCACGAATTGATTCATCTGTATTGTACATTGATAGAGCGACACCATCGCCTTTGAAATTGTACACCTCAAAAACTTGAGGAGCATCGCCATTTTCCGGAGTAAAGGTCATGGTTAATTTTCCTTTTCCTTTGATCACTGTATCAGTAGCGCGATATTGATCACCAAATGCATGACGACCAATACAAATTGGTGCCGTCCAATTCGGAACTAAACGAGGCACATTAGAAATTACTATTGGCTCACGAAAAACAGTTCCATCAAGTATATTACGAATGGTGCCATTTGGCGACTTCCACATTTGTTTCAGACCAAATTCTTTGACACGTGCTTCATCAGGAGTGATGGTTGCACATTTAATTCCGACATTATATTTTTTTATGGCTTCTGCAGAATCAATGGTCACTTGATCGTTCGTTGCATCGCGGTGTTCCATTCCAAGATCAAAATATTTAATATCCAGATCAAGATAAGGATGAATGAATTTGTCTTTGATAAATTGCCAGATAATTCGAGTCATTTCGTCGCCATCTAGTTCTACAACCGGATTGGCCACTTTAATTTTTGAAGTCATTTTTAGAATAGTTAATTTGAGGGAGGCGAAATTAAGGAAAAAAGATTAAAGGTTAGAGTTTGTCCATCAGAAGTCCAAAATAAAATTATCCTTCTATTACATACTATTTTTTTGAGCTTTGACTTCATCCATTATTACTTCAACTTTTTCCTTTGCTCTTCATAAAACAATGAATCTTTCTACCTCGAGAACACCGATTCCCGACCTTTTTGTTTATTTTCGCCCACTGTTGTGAACGTCTATAATTCAATTGATAATTTTCCCGGAACTGCGAATGCAGTTGTGACCATTGGAACTTTCGATGGTGTCCATGTAGGGCACCAACAAATTATCCGGCGGTTGCGCAAATTAGCCTCAGAAACTCACGGTGAGACGGTAGTGTTAACTTTTTTTCCGCATCCACGAATGGTGTTGCAACCTGACGATAATGATCTCAAATTAATTACGACAATGAATGAACGCGAAGAATTACTTCGGTCGTTTGGAATTGATCATCTGATTATACAACCATTCAATAAAGAGTTTTCGCGCATTTCTGCAATAGAATTTGTGAGAGATCAATTGGCAAATCGGATTGGGATGAAAACTTTGGTCATTGGTTACGACCATCATTTTGGTAGAAACAGAGAGGGATCTTATCGCGATTTGGAAGAATGGGCGCCGATCTATGATTTCCGCTTGGAAGAAATCAATGAACAAGTAATTAATGATGTGGCTGTAAGTTCTACAAAGATTAGAAAATCACTTTTGGAAGGAGATATTCTCTCAGCAAATAAGTTGCTCGGTCATCGTTTTTCGCTCAGAGGAATAGTTGTTGAAGGCGATAAAATCGGTCGCACTCTTGGTTTTCCTACTGCGAATATAGAAGTTCCTGAAGCTTATAAATTAATTCCCTCAAATGGCATTTATGCCGTTCTGGTGAAAGTTGGAAATTCAATTCACAATGGAATGCTTTACATTGGTACTAGGCCAGCGCTCGGTGGAGGGACAAGACGAATTGAAGTAAATATTTTCAATTTTGATTCGGATATCTACACAAGTGAAGTGCAATTACATTTTGTGGAGCGAATTCGTGGTGATCTTTCATTTAAAAATTTGGATGAATTGAAAGATAGAATGAAGGAAGACCAGCGCATTGCAACAAAAATTCTTTCTTGACGTTAGCAGTATCGATGAACATCCATTTGAAAGTCAAAGTAACACTCTTCTTTATTTTATCGGCTTTGTTCTGTCAAGCACAGACATCAGATTTAATATATAACGATAGCACATACATTTATCGGTCAATGAAAGAAGCGCTGATTCATCCAGAAAAAGTTTTTCGATTAAATCTAAGCAAATCCAAATTAGATACTATTCCTTTAGAAATTTTTCAGATGACAAATTTAATTGAATTAGATCTTAGCAAAAATAAAATTGAAGAGATCCAGCCCCTAATCGGAAATCTAATCAATTTGGAACGGCTATCCATGTCCAATAATAAATTAGTTCATTTGCCCAAAGAGATTGGTCGGCTAAAAAACCTGAAATATTTGGGACTCAATCGCAATGAACTTACTGACCTTCCAGCTGAAATAGGAGATTTGGATAATCTACAAGTGTTTGAAATGTGGGATAATGAATTGAACGACATTCCTGACGAAATGGGAAAGTTGCAAAGCTTGGAAGTGCTGGAAATGCGAGGAATACTTTTTACTGACGAGCAACAAGCTCGTATTGATTCCATCATCGTGAAAACGGCAAAAGTTTTTATGTCGCCAAGTTGTAATTGCAAGTATTGATATAAACAATCCTGTTCGCAAATTTAATCACTAAATATTTTTTTGCATATTACTGAAAAATGGATGGTGGAAACCTCTGTAGCCCTTTAGCAGGGAGGGTTTCAAGAAAACTTTCTGAAAGTCGTTTCAAAAAGCTTTTTTTCAATGCATATTTTCTGTGTGAATGAAAATAGCAGGTAAAAATAGTGTGTTAAAAAAATCGCCGGCCAGGCGAAGCTGACCGACGATCACACATGGGACGAATCCCATCACACACACATTTTTCAGTCCAAAATTTAAAAACTAATATCTTTAATTGTTGTTTAAAATTTAATGGTCACTCCTCCTAGCCAATTCAACTTTGCTTGGGGGTAATAAAAATTATAGTCAGTACGTTTACCTGAAATGTAGCCACTATAAGAATATCCATTTGCGCTATAGAGTTCACTAAAAATATTGTTGATCATAAGTGAAAACTCTAAAGACCGAAGACCTTTCACAGGCAAAGTATAATTCGATCTGATATTTGAAACAAAATACCCGTCAATTCTTCTTGATTCATTGGCTGTATTATCGAGATATTGTTTGCCTACATATTTTGTATTGAAGTTGAGTTCAATATTTTTTAATAATTTATAATTTAAACTTCCTGCAATAATCGTAGCAGGGGAGAAACTGATGTTTGTATTTTTATAAATGTTCGCATGCTGCTCACCGCCATCATAATCATCCACGTATTCTGTGAATGATTTTATTTTATTTTCGCTAATTGTAAAATTTCCATTGAAAGAAAAATCTTTGGTAAACTTATAGGTCACTTGTGTTTCCACTCCAGCGCGGTAACTGTCTTTTACATTTTCACGAATATATTCTCCAACTTCATTAATTTTTCCAGTTAGAATTAATTGATTTTGATAATTCATATAATAACCGTTCACTGAAAAAGAAAGTTGATTGCCATCAAAATTGTAACCAGCTTCATAGTCAACTAAACTTTCAGGTTGAGGACGAGAATTAATTGTTGAAGCTAAATAATCATCGCGAATTGGTTCTTTATGTCCGGCCCCAACGTAAAAGTAAATTTCATTCTTGTTATTGAAAGAATAATTGAATCCAATTTTAGGATTGAAGAAGTTTAGTTTTGCATTGTCTGTTCCAACAGGAAGTAATTTACTGAAATCATAATTGACAGTTCGCTGTTGAAGATCTAAAGTAACGGTGAGTTTTTTGTTGAGATGATAATCTGACTTTAAGTAAAAATTGATATCTGTTTTATTGGCAGTGTCATCATAATAATTGTAAGGGAAAGTTTGAAAAGGGGAAATAGTAGCCGCAATAATTTCATTGTAATGACGACCGACGTATTTATTTGCTGCACCACCAAATGTTACATCTAAGGAGTTTTTAGAATAATAGAAAGACCAGGTCGCTCCATAAAAATCATTTGACAACCATTTTCTACGAACTAAATTTGTTTGATCGATTGTATCCGTTCCGAAAATTGGATTTTCTAAACTGTAGTCACCGAAAGATGCGTCTTGTTCAAATTCTTCATAGTATCCTTTCCCTTTTGTATAGTGCAAACCAATATTGGCAGTAATGTTAGGAGTTAAAGTACGAGAATATAAAAGCTGGTAATAATCTTGCTGGTAATTATCGGTTTGATTATTATAATATTGAATATTCCCTGATGCATCATAATATTCACCCGCAGGATTGTAGGTTCGATTGGTTGCGACAGAGTCTTGCGGAATTCCATACCATGCTTGATAAGTTCTTTCTTTCCCAGTGATGATGACAGCACGAAGAAATTGTTTAGAATCATAGTAGCCACCACTTAAATATAGGGAGCGAAGCGCCGATGAAGCTCTATCAATGTATCCATCACTGTTGATCATCGACATTCTTCCATCAATAGTAAAATGATTATTTAGAACCCCAGTTCCAAAAGCAACACTGTTTTTATTGGTATTAAAAGATCCGAATGAAGAAGAGAGAGAACCATAAGGCGCTTGAGAAATTTTTATAGTCTGTAAATTCAGACTTGCTCCAAAAGCACCCGCGCCATTTGTTGAAGAGCCAAGTCCACGTTGAAATTGAATATTATCAACTGAGGAAGCGAGGTCTGGCAAATCTACCCAATACACTTGATGTGATTCGGCATCATTCACAGGAATTCCATTGATTGTAACATTCACTCTGGAAGCATCATTTCCGCGAACACGAATACCAGTATAGCCAACACCACCGCCGGCATCAGAAGTAGTGACAACGGATGGAAGGTTGTTCAATAAAGTTGGTAAGTCCTGTCCAAGATTTTCTTTAGCGAGTTCTTCTTTCGAAATATTATTGAATGCCGCGCCCGTTTTTTTATCTACTCTGGTGGAATAAATTGTTACTTCATCAGCGAGATAAATTTTTGGTTCTAAGCTTATTTTATTTTCGGAAGAAATAGAAAGTGCAATTTTCTTTTTTTCAAATGAAAGATGAGAAATAATAGCTTGAAGATTGGTTTCTTTTTTTATTTTAATTGTAAAATGGCCTTCATCATCAGTTGTAGAAATAAGTAGAGAATTTTCAATAGTGATAGAAGCACCTCTCACAGGAGTTCCGTCTTGTGAGTTGGTAATTGTTCCATGGATAATAGATTGTGCTGACGTTGCTGTGGTAAGAAAACAGCAACAAATTACAAGTGAGAAGAAAGAATGTGATTGACGTAAGAAATAATTCATAGGACTGATCCATTTAGGTGTATAAGGTGCGTAAGATGGGTGCTTCCGCATAAAAAAGTATAGTACCATTTCCCTTCGCAGGCATTATCCTGAACAGGTAGTGTGGGTATAATCTCAGCCCTTTGAAAAAAGAGCACCCCATAGATTTGGCTCAAATGTATAGAAAAATAAATATCCTCCAAATAAAGTTGTAGTTTTTTGATAGATTAATTACTTTGTCGCGGTATTCACAATCCGTATATGAAAAAGTTAATGATAGTTCTAATGATAAGCATTCTTTCAATGGATGTTTCAGCTCAAAAATATTATTTGGGAATAGGAGGTAGAGCCGGGAAATTCCATTCTGGTTTGTCATTAAAATTTTTCTCTAATACCGATAATGCAACGGGCTTTCAATTAGAAGCAATGTATGCGAATATTGCTTCTGGTGGATTTGTTGTCAAAGGATTTTTCATCAAGCAACTTCCCTTCAAAGTTCCAATTATACAACTACCCTTAGATCTGGTTTTGGGAGCTGGTGCACATGTTGGATATTTCCCATACGCATCCCAAGGATATTATAAAGTAGTCAATGGTGAAGCAGATTTTTATAAGTCAGCAGTCTTTACTCTTGGTGTTGATGCCACAGCTCAAATTGAATATAAAATTCCGCGTGTGCCAATTACTTTTACGATTGATATAACGCCTTTTTACGAATTTGTAAATAAAGGTCCGGAGATTGTAGACTTTGGTGTTAGTTTGCGATACGTGTTTAAATAAAATGTCGAAAAATTTATAGATCAATTTATTTTATCAGAAAAATATTTTTCAATTCCCTTTTTCGCATTTTCAATTCTTAAATTTTCAGTACCACGAATAATTTCAAAGGTGCATTCAAATTGTTGCAATAGTTGTTGATACCATTGAAAAAAATATTCTCTTCGAGTTCCATTTTCTCTCACGTTGTCCTGTACAAAAGGAATGTCTGGATAAGTCAAAAGATATAAATCATATTTATTCACTTTAATTTCTTCTTCTATCCAAAGTGGACAATGGCTGTATTTGTCGAGCAGCCATACCATTCCATTGATTGGTTCGCTATCGTTGAAAATAATTTTATTAGCCAATGGAATATTTTTTTTCTCTAATAATATTTGTTGTTCTATACAAAATAAAACATCTTCTTCTGTGTAGTGTCTGTCCAATTGAGCAATATAATCTCGAGCAAATTCCGGTACCCATATAGACTTATAATGAGTAGCCAATCCTTCACACAAGGTACTTTTCCCCGTAGATTCAGGGCCAATTAAGGCGACTCTAAACATACTAAATTGGATTTATTTTTTTTGAAAGTTTTTTCCATTCGCTTAGACCTTTAAAGGCGAGGAGCAAGAATATAAAATATAGAATAGCTGTCAAATGAAGCCCTTTGTAAATGTACAAGGGAACATACACAATGTTGACAGCAATCCATAAGGCCCAATTTTCGATCATTTTTTTTGCAATCATCCATTGAGCCGCCAAACTAATAATTGTTAGGATGGCATCAAGCCAAGGAAGTGAAGCGTTGGTGTAATTGGCTAAAAACAGTCCCAAGATAAAAAAAGCGGGAATGCAAAAAACTAGTAATCTGGTTAAAAAAAAAGAATTAATAGAAATTGGAAAATTAATTTCGATTTTATTTTTTTTCCAGCGAATCCATCCATATATTAGTAGTATCAAATAAATGATTTGTAAAAAGGCATCGGCATAAAGTCGAATTCCATTGGAAGAAAAAAGGAAAGCATAAATGAGAACATTTATGATTCCAATTGGAAAGCAAAGAATGTCTTGACGAACAGTCAACCATACACTTGCAATTCCTGTAAGAAGGCCAGCAATTTCTAAAAGTGAAGTTGGTTGACCTAAAATTGAAAATTCTAGCATAAGATTATTTCGACTATTCGTTTTTTAATTGAAGATGCTAAAGTAAGATTCTATCCTGACTATATCACATCAAATTTAAAGTGTGATGTTCAGTTCGAAATAAAATTTTTGTCTAACTAAACTTTAAGAAAATGCTTTCTAGATTTATTGAATCCCTAAACGTCCACTTTTCTTCATCGATAATGAGAGAAATTATAGAGCCCGTTTCTTTTGACGGAGTGGCAGATGAACACAATTTACTTGTAATGATTAATCGAGGCAACTTTAAAGTTGATGGTATTGATCATTACTTGCAGGAAGACTCTTTTTATTTTATACCTGCAGGAAAAGCAATTCATTTAAAACTTGGAAATGGTCCGTATGTTAAATTGAATTCCGCGCCCATCAAAGCAGAAGATGAACGAACACCTTATTTTCGGACGGTCAGTACAAAAGAAAAGAAGCAAGGTATTGAACAGCTATTAACAATTTTATCTTTTGATGTTGCATTGTACAATGTGATTCCTTTTTTCGAAGCACTAGATATTCCTTCGTTTCAAATTCCGCCCGATGATGAGCTTGGATTTTTGTTGAATCATTTAGTGGTAGAAGAAGAATGTAATAAATTAGGCCGTGAGAAAATTGTCAGCAATTATTTAGAAGAAATTATGATTCACCTATGTAGATTTATTGAGTCTAAAAAAGTTTATCATAAATATATCGATAAGCTCGACTTCTTGGCAGATCGACGATTAATCGATATCGTTAATTATATTCATGATAATCTTGAAAAAGATCTTTCTAACAAGACAGTTGCGAATGTGGCTTTTATTTCAGAAGACTATGTTGGACAATATTTTAAAGCGCTCACTGGAAAAAATCTGCAAGACTATATTGAGAACCAACGTTTGGAAAAAGCATTGTCATTAATCAAAACGATGCCCGATAATATTCAAGAGATAGCGGCAAAAGTGGGGTTCAAAGATCCAGCTTATTTCAGTCGTCGGTTCAAAATGAAATTTGGCTCTAATGCAAATTCAATTCGTCAACACAAAGTTGAACTCGTATAATCTGAATCGTTTTAACTTTCTTTCAAGAAATGAATTGCTTGTGCAATTTGAAAAATAATTTCTGGATTTTTTTCCGTTGAATTTCCAATCACAATCATGTCTGCTCCGGCATTACAAAGTTCGGTGGCTTTTTCGGCAGTTTTAATTCCACCACCAACAATCAAAGGCAGATGACAATTCTTTTTAACTTCTTCTATCATAGCTGGTGAAATTGTAAAGCGAGCGCCACTACCTGCATCCATATAAATTAGTTGCATTCCTAATAATTCTCCAGCCATCGCTGTGCATGCTGCTATGTCGTTTTTGTCGTTTGGAATAGGAAGGGTATAACTCATGTAAGTTACAGAAGTTGGTGTACCGCTATCAATAAGCATATAACCTGTAGCAATTGCTTCTAAATTATTTCTCTTAATTAATGGAGCAGCAATAACGTGTTTGCCAATCAATAAATCAGGATTTCTTCCGCTGATGAGAGAAAGGAAAAGTATAGCGTCTGCATTTCCAGAAATCTGCATCGTACTTCCTGGGAAAAGAATGACAGGTATTGAAGAAGATCTTTTTAAAACCTCTACGCACGCTTCGAAAGAATCAGTTGTGAGAATGCTGCTACCTACGAAGAAAAAATCTACACCAGCTTCAATTCCGATCTCAGCAAACCGAACACAATCTGCCAGTGAAGATCGATCGGGATCAATAAGAACAGCAAGCATTTTTTTTCCAGCTTTACAATTTTCTAAAATAGTAGGAAGAATATTCATAATTATGTTTTGGATTTTCTATTCACCTTAACGTGAAATGAAGATGATAAAAATAGTCTTTTTAAAATTAGGAATTTGTGCCCCAAGAAACCATCAGGTTCCGAAATTTCTCAAAATAAATTGTGTATGTTTTTTCAAACCCTTTTTTTCTCAATTCAGCAGTCAAATTTCCTTGCTCTGTCTCTTCAAAAGGATGAATCAATAAATGCTTTTTGAAATCCACATCGCCTATGCTATGAATTTTGTAAAGGATCTCTTTCGCTCCCCAAACGATTTGAAGTTTTTCAGCTATTGGTAGAAGACCAAGAAAAGCAAGTTCTTCTTCATTGAGAAATTTTTCAGCCAAAAGAAATATACGATCATTCATTATTTCAATGTCTATTCCGCCGGCTTCAAAATTTCCTGTTAATACTGCAACATAATTTTTAGAATGTGAAATCGAAATACATCGGTTCCGAAGGAGAGGCTTTCCATCTTTATTGTATTCAATAAATAAATTTTCACTCGGATAAATCAATCGCAACAAAGCTCGTACTGTGAGAAATTCTTTAATTCGGCTCTCGCTTTTAAATTGACGGCAGATTAACAACTCATTACTTTTTAAGTTAGCAAGCTGGTATAAGTCTTCGGTTCCTTCCGTAATTTCCCAAATGGTAATTTTAGTTGAAAGATGTTCCTTTTGATAAACAATTGGCATTTGATCGTGTTAATGAGTGCAAGATCATATAAAATGATGGGGATATCAAGTCAAACTATTGGTTCGTATGGGGGTATTCTTTATCTTTGCAGCCTGAAATTCAACACTTAATAAATCTAAAATAAATTCTAATATAATGGCTAACTCAGCAACAACAGTAGAAAAATTCGTGAAATTCAAAGTAAAAGACATTTCATTGGCCGCATGGGGCCGTAAAGAGATTACATTGGCAGAAGACGAAATGCCAGGTTTGATGTCATTGCGTAAAGAATATGGTCCTTCAAAACCATTGAAAGGAGCAAGAGTCGCAGGTTGTCTTCACATGACAATCCAAACTGCCGTTTTAATAGAGACATTGGTTGAACTAGGAGCGGAAGTAACATGGTCATCATGTAACATTTTCTCTACACAAGATCATGCTGCTGCTGGTATTTCAGTGTACGCATGGAAAGGAATGAATGCAGAAGAATTTGATTGGTGCATTGAGCAGACATTATTTTTCGGAGAAGACCGTAAGCCTTTGAACATGATTCTTGACGATGGCGGTGATTTAACGAATATGGTATTTGATAAATTTCCTGAATTGATAAAAGACATTAAAGGACTTTCGGAAGAGACAACAACAGGAGTTCATCGTTTATATGAGCGTATGCAAAATGGTACTTTGCCAATTCCAGCTATCAACATTAATGATTCTGTTACTAAATCTAAATTCGATAACAAATACGGATGTCGTGAGTCATTGGTAGATGCAATTCGCCGTGCGACGGATTTGATGTTAGCAGGTAAAGTGGCAGTTGTTGCAGGTTTTGGAGATGTAGGAAAAGGTTCAGCGGATTCTTTGCGTGATGCAAAAGTTCGTGTTATCGTTACTGAGATCGATCCTATCTGTGCTCTGCAAGCAGCGATGGAAGGTTACGAAGTAAAGAAAATGGCGACAGCAATAAAGGAGGCTGATATCGTAGTAACAGCAACTGGAAATTGTAATATCATCACTTCAGAACATTTCAAGGCGATGAAGCACAATGCAATTGTATGTAACATCGGTCACTTCGACAATGAAATAGATATGGCTTGGTTGAATACAACTCACGGAGCATCTAAAATAGAAATCAAACCGCAAGTAGATAAATATACAGTTGGTAGCAAAGACATCATCGTTTTAGCTGAAGGTCGTTTGGTGAATTTAGGATGTGCAATGGGACACCCATCATTCGTGATGTCGAACTCATTTACAAATCAAACATTGGCTCAGTTAGAGCTTTGGATGAATCCGGGTAAATATGAAAACAAAGTTTACACTTTACCGAAACACCTCGACGAAAAAGTTGCTCGTTTGCACCTTGCAAAAGTTGGGGTTGAGTTAGAAGAGTTGACACCAGATCAAGCCAAATACATTGGCGTACCAATGAATGGTCCTTATAAGAATGATATGTACCGTTATTAATAGCTTGAGATTTTATTTAGAAGGAGGCGCTTTTTTTAAGCGCCTCCTTTTTTTTTATTCGTAGTTCATCATTCGTTTTTTTTTAAATAAAATAGAATAATTTAATTGTGAATTGTCAACGACTGACTTTCAATTATTTTTGCCTGATTTAAATTAAATTAAGAAAAAAATCAACCAACACTACTGAATGAAATCCATCTCTTGGAGTATTTATTTTCTAATTTATTTGCACACTTAGTATTTCCTATTCACATCGACGATTTTCAAGTTGTGCTTGCAAGCGATGTTGCCAAACGCATGTCACCAACAAGTTCCTGAAGGATGACGATTCTCAATTTGCCT
>JANLRG010000702.1:0-1525 GCA_031361545.1 Bacteroidota bacterium | reverse complement strand
TTTAGAAGTCACCCTGTTTGCTTCGTTCCTCGCAATGATAATTCTCTACTCGCAGTGACAATTGTCCTTTAGGGAGTATATACAGTTTATTATCATCAATTTTCACCATTTAACAGAATAATAGAATAATGAAAAAATTTGTAACACTTATGGCTTCCATACTTTTATTAATGCTTGGAAACGTCCATTCTGCAATGGCTCAACAAGCCGACTCCACCGCTATTTTCGGTTATGAAGTTCCTCGTTCAGCACCTGATACGGGTCAAAAAAAATGCTTTTTGAAAAAACTCATCCCCCACCCCGCTTTCATACGCTTAGGCATGACGGGAGGAGGCATCATGTCTTTGAACAGCGATAATGAAGTCGGCGGTTCAGCGGGAATGAAAGCAGAATATGGTTTTTCAAATAAATTCTCCCTCGTGGCGGTTGCCCAAATGACCGATGGGCAAAATAACATAGCTATTTCTACCATGCAAACAAGTTTGGCTGTACATTGGATGCCTTTCAAAGCACACCGTTTGCAACCCTTTTTTGGAGCAGGTTGGGGTCTTGGTTTGGATGGTTTTGGGCATTTTGGCAGAGGTGGTCATGGCGATTTTTTTGATACTGAAAACAATCAAAATTCAGAAGATGTACAAAACTTCGCTATCGCTCAAACAGGCTTGAATTATATCATCTTCCGAAGATTAATTGCTACTGCCGAAGTGGCATATCAATTACCGATTAGTGGCACAACAAGCACCAATTCAAATGGGCTTTTGGCGGCTAATTTGGCAGTTTCATATCAATTTGGTAAACGTAAATAAGGAATAATATTTGAACAAGTCTATTGACAATCAATTGATTGCAATAAGAATTGATGCAAGTTTAATTACTTGCGTCAATTTTTTTTTTAAACAATCAAAAAAGGTGGTATTCCACGATTTTACTGAGGGGGTAACTTTTGTAATTGTATTCATAAGATTGTATATTTGAAACATTTCAACAATATGCTTTATTTTAGCCACAATTATTATTCTATCTAAAATACCAACAGGATGAAAAACAAAATTTTAAGCATTCTTTTCATTATTTTCCTATTTAATTCTCCTTACAATGCCTTCGCCCAAGAAAGGTTTCAACCCACTTGGGAGTCTTTGAAAAAATACTCAATACCCGATTGGTTTAGAGATGCCAAATTTGGTATTTTCATACATTGGGGCGTGTATTCTGTACCTGCTTTTAGCGATGAATGGTATCCGCGCAAAATGTATTTAAAAGATAATAAAGACTATAAACACCATGTCGCTACGTATGGCACACTTGATAAATTCGGGTACAAGGATTTTATACCGATGTTTAAAGCAGAAAAATTTAATCCTGATGAATGGGCGGACTTGTTTAAGGCGGCAGGTGCAAAATATGTGGTGCCTGTGGCAGAGCATCATGATGGTTTTGCCATGTACGCCACAGCATTATCCAAGTGGAATGCTGCTGAAATGGGACCCAAAAGAGATATTATAGGCGAATTGTCTGAAAGTGTTCG
>JANLRG010000688.1:0-1180 GCA_031361545.1 Bacteroidota bacterium | reverse complement strand
TACAGTTGCGAGATTTGGCATTGCGGCAGGTGGCTTCCCAAGTTGAAAGGAAAATTGATAATGAAGTTCCCAAAAATATCAAATTGCGACCCGAGCGGTTTTTGGCGTGCATGAGTTCAAACGATTTGACTGCCAAGACAGTTATTCGCAAAACAGCCCGTTTGGCATCGTATTACAATTCAAAATGGTGGGTTTTGTATGTCCAAACGGCTCATGAAAGTGGGGACAATATCGGTTTGGCAACACAAAGGCATTTAATCAATAATTTCAAATTGGCTCAAGAGTTAGGTGCAGAAGTCTTGAAAATTCAAAGTGATAATATTGCTAAAACAATTGTTGAGATAGCTGAACGTGAAGAAATTACAACAATTTGTTTGGGTAAGCCACATTTAAATCTCTTGCAAATCATCATCAGCACCAGTATTTTTAATCAATTATTGAAAAAAATGGCTGCGTTGGATATTGATTTGGTCATTTTATCTTGAAAATATGATTTATATTATGTTCGGGAAACTTTCAAAGTTTCCCGAACATTTCACTCTATCAATATGAAAATTAAAACTAAAATCTCGTTAGGCTTACTCTTTTTATTTGGCATGTTTCTACTCATCGGTGGATTGGGAACGTATAATTTGCATCGCATTTCAAAAAATATGCAGGGCATTCTGAAAGCCAATTTTGAGTCTTTAGAGTTCAATAAAAATATGCTCAAATCCCTCGACGACATCAGAAAACTGAGCGATGAAAACCAATTGTCAGCGTTTACAATTGCTCCGTTAATGACAGATTTCGGTAAAAATTTGAATAAACAAGAAAAAAATGTTACAGAAATAGGGGAAAAAGAGTTCACTGAAAACGTGCGATTGAATTTTGAAATTTTAAAAAAAGACCTTCAAAATCAGGATATTAATAAAACGCACTACACGATTTCGACGCTCAATAAACTGCTGTATGATATTTTAGATTTGAACAGCCGCCCAATCATTCGCAAGAATCAAGAAGCTGAAAAAACAGCGAAAGAAGCCATTGTATTGATGGCTTTAGTCGCTACATTTTGCTTTCTTTTTTCATTTTCTTTCATTTTCAATTTCCCAGGATATATTGCCAATCCGATTAAGGAATTGACCGAAAGTATCAAAAAAGTAGCCGATAAAAACTACAATGAACGCTTGAATTTTAC
>JANLRG010000648.1:0-1082 GCA_031361545.1 Bacteroidota bacterium | reverse complement strand
CTCTGCCCAATTGAAAACGAAATTTACCATCACTATCTACCCTTGCATCAGCTACTAAAAACATGGGTAGCGTATAAGCTAAGCCCAAAACGGCTGCTTTACGATTATTTTTATTGCTTTTTTGTCCGAACATATTGGTGTCTTCACTACCGAATATGTTTTTATCTGCCGATGGGTTCAATTGTTTAAAATGATAATCAAAACCAACATAAGGCAATAACCACTGCATTTTGCCAATATATCTGCCAAATGTCGTCTCACTTTCATAGCCTTTTCTGTCATTTAGACCCAAATGCCACGCCGTTTGAAAAATCCAACGGGCATTGCTGCGATTTAAAAGACCATCGCTTCCGTTGCTTTCTAAACCTATTTTAGCCATTGTGTAATACGGATTGTGCGCTTTGTGCATGATATGCATCGCCGCTTTAGCATCGGGTACTTCTGGATTTGGCGGTGAATTTTCGTAACTAAATATCCTACCCATACCCGCCGCCATATGGTATAAAATGTGGCAATGAAAAAACCAATTACCGCTTTCGGTTGCGGCAAATTCGAGGATATCTGTTTCCATTGGCATAATATCTACGGTGTGTTTAAGCGGTGAGTAGTCGCCTTGACCGTTTAAAACACGGAAAAAATGTCCATGCAAGTGCATCGGATGCCGCATCATTGAGCCATTATAAAGGATAATTCGGACATTTTCGCCTTGTTTTATCAATATTTTATCCGTTTCTGAAATAGATTTATTGTCCATCGTCCAAACGTAACGGTTCATATTACCCGTTAATTCAAAACGGATTTCTTTAATTGGTGCATTGGGTAAAGTCGTTTTTTCAGTTGAGCGCAACATGGCGTAATTTAATGTCATAATATCGCTTGATACTGAGGGGGTCGTTTCCATCGCTTTATCTCCGTGATTCATGCCTGTCATTTTGCCCATTGCCTTATCTTCCTTATCCTTCATTTTCATTCCTTTCATATTGTCGTGATTCATACCTTTCATGCTCGACATTTTATTATCTATTATTTCAGGATACATCACATTATTCATATCCATTTGTTGCACGAACATATTCATGCCC
>JANLRG010000646.1:0-2326 GCA_031361545.1 Bacteroidota bacterium | reverse complement strand
GATTTGTCTTTCAATACAGAATCTACAGCCTCAAATATGTTTTTGTAAACCGACAACCAAGGCAGTAAAGAATAATTTTGAAAAACAATCCCCCTATCAGGTCCGGGTCCGGTTACGGTTTTGTCATTGGCGATGACTACCCCCTCAGTAGGTTGGGTCATACCGCTGATAGTCCCTAACAAAGTTGATTTACCACAGCCCGAGTGACCAATGAGGGCGACAATTTCACCTTTTTTTACGGTGAGGCTAATGTCTTTTATGGCTGTATAAATGCCTTTGGCTGTTTTAAAAGAAACCGTTATATTTTGAACATCAATACTAATGGTCTGCTTTTTATCCGTTGTTATAGTTGTAGTAGAGACACTCGGATTGGTGGCGACGAAAGCCGCTATATTACTTTTTGTCATAGCTCAAACGATTTTGAAGTGATGAAAAAGCACGGTCAAGCAATAAGCCTACAATACCGATGATGAGTATAGCGCAGAGGATTTTTTCGAGGTTGCCACCGTTCCAACTGTCCCAAACGAAAAAGCCAATACCCAGACCACCCGACAGCATTTCCCCTGCCACAATGACCATCCACGCTACGCCGATACTCAAGCGCAAGCCCGTGATGATATGCGATAACGCATAAGGCAATAAAATCTTCGTGATGTATTTATATTTTGAAAAACCATAAGCTTTTCCAACATTAATAAAGTCTTGTGGAATAGATGACACACCAAACGCTGTATTGATAAGCGTAGGCCATAAAGACGTAATGAAAATAACAAAAACCGTAGCACTGGGTGCTGATTTGAAGGCTAATAAGCCCAGAGGAAACCAAGCTAAAGGTGATACAGGTCTTAGAATTTGAACAATGGGATTGATTAAGCGCATACCAATTTTACTTGAACCCATTAAAATACCCAAGGGGATAGCCACTAAACTCCCAAAAATGAAACCTAAAAATACCCGCCCGATAGAACTCATCAACTGAATGCCAATGCCTTTATCGTTGGGTCCATTATCGTAAAAAGGATTTTTCAACATTTCACCAAATACAATGAGGGTTTTGAAGGGTCCCGGAATTTCGCTTTTTGTTGTCCAAGTAATGATTTGCCATATTCCCAAAAGAATGGCAATACTCCCCATGAAATAGAGCGCATTGAATATCAGAGATTTATTTTTCATATCAATTTATTTTTATAAATCAGCCACAAAGCGAGAGAACAAAAGGTTGGATAAATTCTCTCGCCGTGACTTGAAATAAAGTATCAGAAAAATTTATTTGACTGCCATGACTAATGGTTTCGCAAATACTGAGGGGTTGCTTGGGTCGAACGTTTTTTTCAAAATTGTAATTTCGAAAGGCTTCATATCGTCTTCCGTTTGTAAACCATTTTCTTTTGCAAACTCTGCGTAGAGGTCAGAAAGAATCAATTTGTCAGCAATCTCTTTGTAGTTCGGTTCAGTAGACAAATAGCCATAACGTACATAACTGGCTAAGAAAAACATCGCGTGTGATTTGCGCGGCATAGTCACCAAACCGTTATCAAAAAATTTCATATTATCATCGGTGTATTTAAAATCGGGTAAGCCGCAGCCCTGCTTGTATTGACCGGCTAAACGCCCTGCAATGACCGCTGCTGGAGCATTGACATATTGTTGCTGACCCAATATGGTAGCCGCCTCTTTACGATTGTCCATATTATCCAACCATTTTTGAGCTTCAAGAATGGCTTTCATGATTTTTTTCAAATCCGCCTTTTTAGTTTCAGCAAATGTTTTATTGACTACTAAAGCTTTTTCAGTATGATTTTTCCAAATATCTTGACTGGCAACATGCGTAAAGCCGATACTATCTGCCACCGCTTTACCATTCCACGGCTCGCCTACTGAGAAACCATCCATATTGCCAACTTTCATATTCGCTACCATTTGTGGCGGTGGAATAGTGATTGTTTTAACCGATTTCATATCAATACCCGCTGATTCCATCCAGATTTTAAGCCAAAGGTCATGCGTACCACCGGGGAAGGTCATAGCGAAAGCCAATTCAGGTTTCTTCTTTTTCAATTCAGTAATAGTAGCTGCTACTTTACTGACATCTTTAGGAGCTACTTTGCCGCAGAAGTCTTTTGAGAGAGTAATTGCTTGACCATTTTGATTCAAAACCATCGCAATTTTCATTTCCTCACCTGCTTTTCCACCGATGCCTGTATAAACTGAAAACGGCATCCCAAACAAGCAATGTGTACCCGTGATTTCACCATTCAAGATTTTATCCCGTACATTTGCCCATGAGGCTTCTTTTGATAATTCAATTTTGACACCTTCTTTTTCA
>JANLRG010000639.1:0-1483 GCA_031361545.1 Bacteroidota bacterium | reverse complement strand
GAATCCTTTGTTGTAGGCTCTTCAGTTATTCCCTTGATACGCCCCATTATTTTAAAAACAATTGACATTCGTAAAGCCTATAAAATTAAGTTGCCTGATGCCATAATCGCTGCAACTGCACTGGTGTATGATTTTACCCTAATTTCCCGAAATGACGAAGATTTCAGAAAAATCACTGGTCTAAAATATATCAATCCTTTCACTGACCTTTAAACATGATTTATATGGAAAAGAAAAGCCTACCCATAGGTATTCAAGAGTTTAAAGACTTTAAGGAGTTCAATTATTTGTATATAGACAAAACCGAATATATCCACCGAATTGTAACAAGTGGACAATATTACTTTTTATCGCGCCCGCGTCGCTTCGGTAAGTCATTGTTGCTTTCCACAATGAAAGAATTGTTTAAAGGGAGTAAAGAACTGTTTGAAGGTCTTTGGATAGCGGATAATTGGGATTGGACAAAGACAAATCCCGTTCTGCATATTTCTTTTGCAGGATCAGGACATCAAGAAATTGGACTCAACGATGCACTTGGCGAATTGTTGGATTTTCAAGCGGGTGAACAAAATATTGTTTTGACAGCTAAAAGCAATGCCACGCGTTTCAAAGAATTGCTTGAAAAAATCCATGCTCAACATGGTAAAGTGGTTGTTTTGATAGATGAATACGATAAGCCGATTATAGATAACATTGATAATATTGCCGAAGCTGGTAAAAATCGAGATATTTTACGTGATTTTTATATTGTTCTGAAGGATAATCCGCAGTATTTGCGTTTTGTTTTTATTACAGGTGTGTCAAAGTTTTCTAAGGTTTCTATTTTTTCAGCCCTCAATCATTTAGATGATATTTCAACAAATGATGCCTATTCAACTTTGGTCGGTTACACTCAAAAAGAATTAGAATTTTATTTTAAAGATTTTATTCCAGTAGCAGCGAAAAAGAATGAAATGAGTAGAAAAATGCTATTAACGGAGCTTAAAAACTGGTACGATGGCTACAGTTGGGATGCTAAAAACTTTGTTTATAATCCTTTTTCCGTTTTAAAGTTTTTCTCTCAAAATAAATTTGATAACTTTTGGTTTGTAACAGGTACACCTACTTTTTTGAGCGTTTTAGCAAGACAACAGAAATTTTACGATTTTGAAGAGTTAGAAACTGAGCAAAGTGCTTTCGATACATTTGATGTTGAGAACCTGAATACACAAGCTGCTATGTTTCAAACGGGTTATTTAACGATAAAAAAATATGATAGAAAACGACAACGTTATACATTGAGTTACCCGAATCAAGAAGTAAGAAAATCGTTTTTAGCGTTTTTGTTGGAAGCATATTCGTTTGTACAAGTCAACAATGTATCGCCTTGGGCTATAAAATTGGAAAAAGCACTTTTTAATAAAGATATACCAACAGTGATTGATTTAGTTAATACGATGTTTGCCGATATACCTTCTCATATATTTGATGGTAAATCTGAAAA
>JANLRG010000610.1:0-4792 GCA_031361545.1 Bacteroidota bacterium | reverse complement strand
CAAATTTTATGACAAAGTAAAAGATGATTTGAAACTAAAATCGAACTGGACCGATTCGGACGATTTTGATATGCTGTTTCATGGCACATACAATTCTGGTTATTACCGAAAACTGCAGCGTTTTGTGCATAAAGAGTTCAGAAAACAACAAGGTTTTCAGAATTTGAAACTTGCTATTTCACAGCCGTCACATATTTCTGTTGCTCATTTAAAATCGATTGCAAAATTGGGCTATTATGTTCCGAGTGCTTTTTTAGATACCATTTTACTCAAAAAATTACAGTAATATGAATGCTAGTTTTGACAAAGCCGCTTTAAATTATGACGAAACATTTACCACTACCGAAATTGGAAAAATGCAACGAAACTTAGTCTATAAACAGCTATCGAAACAAACAATTTCAGTTAAAAACATACTAGAAATCAATTGCGGAACAGGCGAAGATGCGATATGGCTGGCACAGCAAAATTTCAATGTAATTGCAACTGACATTTCTCCAAAAATGATTGAAATCGCCAGAAGCAAAGGATCTTTTGACAATCTGAAATTTCTAAGGATTGATATAAAAACAATTCATTCATCGCTTGACACACAAACATTCGATTTGGTGTTTTCCAACTTTGGTGGACTTAATTGCCTGTCAAAACCAGAATTAGAAAAGTTCTTTCAGGATGCCAATTTGATTCTTTCTGAAAAAGGGAAAATAGTTTTGGTAATTATGCCAAAGAACACGCTTTGGGAACAAGCTTATTTTTTGGCGAAAGCCCAATTTTCAAAAGTTTTCAGAAGAAAAAAAGAATTCGTTTTAGCCCATGTTGATGGAGAAAAAGTGCCTACGTATTACTACAACCCAAAAGATATCGTAAATTTAGCAAAGAATGATTTTGAACTGATTGCCCAAAAACCGATTGGATTTTTTGTCCCTCCCTCTTATTTAGAACCGTTTTTTAAGAACAAAAAAGGATTGTTACGATTTTTAAATTCTTTAGAAAAGATAATTTTAAATTGGTCGTTTCTTTCAAAATATGCCGATCATTACATCATAATTTTGCAAAAACGATGAGCATTCTTTTTACACACGCGTATTATTTATCTAATGATCCAAAAGAGCAAAAGATAATGAAACCATACCCACCATTGGGTTTGCTGTATGTTTCGGCATATCTGAAAAGTAAAAATGTTGTGAATGAAGTTTTTGATACCACATTTTCATCCCAAAAAGAACAACTCGATTTTATAACTCAAAAGGATCCGAAAATTATTTGTATTTATACCAATCTGATGACCAAAATTGAGGTTATTAAATTGATTAAAATCCTAAAAACAGACCTATTTAACTTTCCGAAAATTGTACTTGGCGGGCCAGATGTTACTTATAACATTGAGAATTATTTAAATGTCGGAGCCGATTTTTTAGTTATTGGCGAAGGCGAGGAAACCACTTTCGAATTGTATAATGCCATTATGAACGGCAAAAGTTTTTACGAAGTAGATGGAATAGCTTTTCTGGAAAACAATTTGGTTATAAAGACCAACGCCCGAACCAAATTCAAAGAATTAGACGAGTTGCCGCTACCGGATAGGGAAGCCATCAACATGTATAATTATCTCGAAACCTGGAAAAAAAATCACGGCGAAAGCTCGATGACGATTTCTACACAACGTGGTTGTCCTTATACCTGCAAATGGTGCAGCACTGCGGTTTACGGACAAAGTTATCGTCGAAGACCGCCACATCAGGTAGCAGCCGAAATGAAATTACTGAAAGAGAAATACAATCCAGATGCGATTTGGTTTGTAGATGATGTTTTTACAATAAGCCACAAATGGCTGACCGCTTTTCACGAAGAAGTGGTCAAACAAAGAGCCCAAATCAGATTTGAATGTATCACTCGTGCCGAAAGACTGAATGATGAAATTTTACGTTTATTAAAAGAAGCCGGATGTTTCCGCATTTGGATTGGCGCCGAAAGCGGATCGCAGGAAATCATTGATGCGATGGATAGAAGAGTAGATGTCAATCATGTGAAAAAAATAATTCAGGATACCAATGCTATGGGTATTGAAACCGGAACTTTCATCATGCTGGGTTATCCGGGAGAAACAAAGAAAAACATAGATGAAACAATACAATACCTGAAGGAAGCTAAACCGACGCACTACACGATTACAATTGCATATCCTATTAAAGGAACTTCGCTATACAATGAAATTGAAGATAAGATTACAGAGCGTCCAAACTGGGAAAGTTCGACTGATAGAGAAATTGATTTTAAAAGAACCTATTCCAGAAAATATTATAACTATGCGGTTTCTAAAGTGATAAACGAAGTAGAATTTGACCGCGAAATTTCGAAGACAAGTCTGAAAGCCATCAAGCTTAAAACCAAATCCATTGTCGCTACAACATTAATGAAACTGTATAAATAATGTTGAAATTCATTTCTTTTTTTCGAAAAAAGTATCCGGAATTTGTGCAAGTTCCACTATTAAAAGTTCCAGAAAACACTGTTGAAGTAATTTTGGAAAACAAACAATACACGGCTACTTGTTTTCATTTGTTATACGAACCACAACTTATTGGTATAAAAATTAACGAACCGATTACGAATGGGCAAAGAAGTCAAATAACAACAATAACTGTTAGCAAATTCCATAAAACAAAATTGAACTGGAGAGTAGGTTTTAAAACCACTATAAATCTTGGTGCCGAAACTATTTTTCTTTTTGAAGTGCTTACAGCCGATTTAAAAATCAATTTTTTAGAACGTCTTTATATCCGTCGTTTTTTTGTAAGAGCCGTCAAAAAGAACAACTATGTCATCAGCACATTCAACACAACTGTTTTTGATAAGATGATTTCGTTTTTTTATTATCCAAAACCGGTTTATATAATAAGTACAACAGCAACGGCAGGAGAAAATGCCTTTCCGGTGGATACTTGCCGACAAGTGGGTACTTACTTTGTTTTTGGGGTAAGGACTTCCAATAAAAAAATGCAGCAGGTCACTATTGGAGATACTCTTGCCATTGGCATTTCCGAGTTTTCAAAAAAACATTTAATTTATCAGTTGGGAAATTACAGTCCGGAAAAGCGGGATATTGATTATACGATGGACACTCATTATGGAATCGCTGTACCCAATATTGTTTCAAAATACAATTGGGTTACGCTAACTCAAATCCATTCCTATGAATCGCAAAAGGTGTACGTCGCTGAAATTATTGGCGATGAAAAAATACGGAATCAAGTGCCTTTTTTGGCTCACATTCATAAATTTTGGCTTTTGCCAAAAACAAAGTAGCATAATCCTAAAAAAAGTACCTTTGAGCAAACTGATATTAGAAGCATTAAAAAAATCATGAAACCATTCCAGTTATTTAATGACATCTACACCATTATTCCCGAAAACAAGAAAAAAAGTTTTCGAAAACTGTTGTATAAATCCATTTTTTTTAGTCTGGTCGATTTGATATCCGTGGCTTATCTGATTCCGGTGCTTTTACTTGTGTTAGATAAAACCAAATTGAATTATTTTTTGCAGAAGCATCACTTTGCTGTTGATTTTCTCAACTCGCGGACTATTGGTTTTGGTGTGCTCTTTCTCGTTGTTTTTTATGTGGTGAAAAACGTGTTGCAAACCAAATTCAATAGCCAGCTTTATAATTTTTTATATGGCTTGTCACATGATATATCATCAGACATACTTGAAAAATACCTAAACGGTGATTACCTCTTATTTCAGCAACAAAACAAAGGAAATCTGATTCAAAATGCTACAACTTTGGCTCGTGATTTTGCAACTTGTTTGCTACCGTCATTATTGCTTTTGACCGCTGAGAGTTTCACTTTTTTAGTTATTATTGTCGCTTTGTTGTTGTTCTATTTTAAATTAACGCTCTTAGCCTTATTGTCCACGGTAGTTTTTGCCCTAATCATTTACCGAATTAAAAAAGGGGAAATGCAGCTGATTAATACAACTTATAAAGAAACCGCTTCCAAAGCCAATGCCGAATTACTAAATATTTTAGAAGGCTATCTTGAAATTAAAAGTTCGGGGAACCATGACGAATTCTTAAACGAATTTAAAACACACAACCAAAAACTGAACAAAGTCAGCAGTTTGCTAAATGCTTCTTCCGCCAATTACGCTAAATACTTGGAGGTTTTTTTAATCATCGGAATAGCGATGCTCGCAGGCTATGCTTTTTTCTTTTCAACTGGTAATGAAACCTTGATTTTGTTTGCTGTTTTAGGAGCTTTAAGCATTAAAATCGTTCCGGCTATGAGTAAAATTCTTCATGCTATAACCATGATTAATTCCTATTTCTATAGTATTGCGATACTTAAAAAGGGACAACCATCAACAAAAAATGTTCAATATTCCGACTTTACTAATAGCATTGAATTTAAAGAAATCAACTTTCGTTATAATGAAAATACTATTCTTTTTGACAACTTGAATTTTACCATCAAAAAAGGTGAGGTCATTGGCATCAAAGGAATTACCGGAGCAGGAAAAACTACTTTTTTACATATCGCCGCGGGATTGCTATCACCTAACAAATGATCTATTATTATTGAGGGCAAAACCGTCGAAAAAAACCATTTTTTCTCGTTTGTGAGTTATGCATCTCAACAGCCCTTTTTATTCAACGGTACGCTGTTGGAAAACATCACCATGCGAGAAAATCCAGAAACTATTGATTTGAATTATGTACAGTATCTAATGGAAAATCTTGATTTGAAATCTTTGATAACACAACTTCCAAACGGACTTCAGACCATCA
>JANLRG010000558.1:0-1759 GCA_031361545.1 Bacteroidota bacterium | reverse complement strand
AAAAATTTTTTGTGTAAATTATTGTAATTTTTACACTTAGTCTTAAAAATAGTGCCTTTGGTCGAAGGCAATACAACAAAAAGACCCCAATGGCATACAAACCAATGGGGTCTTTTATAAATTATAGTTGCTTTTATTATTTCATTATCATCAACTTTTTCATCACCATGCGCTTGCCATGCGGCTGTACACGGATGAAATACTGTCCGCTTTCCAAATCACTGAGTTCAAAACGGTGTAATACTGAGGGGGTCTGAATCTGCTCAGTTTTGAGGACTTTCCCGAGCAACGATATGACTGATATATCCACCGCCTTGCGGTTGGCTAATGACAAGTCTATTAAAAAATAATCCTCTGCCGGATTAGGGAATACCGCGTAGGCATCTGGTCGCTCATATCTTATATTGACAACCTCGCTATATTGCCCCGCGCCAATGGCTTGAGCACTGTTCTGGGCAATGGTATTCAACCGATAAAAATTATCGCCATCATTCAAATTTTCATCAACGTAAGAGAATGCCTGCAACGACTTATCTCGTCCTTGCGCATTAATAACATCCAATTGCTTGAAGTCGCCCGTTTTTTCGTCTGCTTTTTCTAATATAAAATAATCATTTTCATCCGCTGATTTTGTTGCCCAATTCAATATACCTTTATCGCCATCCAAACGTCCTGCGAAAGTAGCTGTTTGAGCGGTGGCTAACAAGAGTGGCGTAGTGGCCGTACAAGTTCTTGAAGATAAATTGACACTCGGAATAGGCGACAGCGTAGTATTTGTAGGCGTTTGCCACTGCACATCAAAATGGGCTTCTCCCTCGCTTTGAATATGCAATAGCTCTACGTAATAAAATTTACCTGCTGTGAGGGCGATAGCTGTCGATTTTTGAGTCGTATATTTAGTGAATTCTCCAATATTTGTATAGTCTGCTATAGTGCAAATACTTCTTTTATTAGCAACTGACTCATCGGTACTTAGGAAAAGTTGTACATCATCTGCTCCGGCAATCCAGAAAGTATAATTGCCAGTGGTTTGAGGTGCTATATAACCTAAAACACGGTCACCAAAGTAGCTAACAGTGCTAAAAGTAGTAAATTGCGTCAATGTATCTACTGATGACGGACTGTTTGGATAGCGAGCATCTAATGTCAAATCAGTAATATCATACTCATTCAAAGTAAGATTATTCCATACTTTATGAATAAGCTTGCCATTGGCAGCACAAGGGGTTGTTGTACCTGTTGGAATAGCACTCACTTGTACACCATTTGACCAGACCGTGCCTAAACGCGTATAAGCTCTGAAAAAGTACGTCCTCCCTGCTATCAAATTGGTGACGGTTACACTTGTACCGATGCCTCTATACACAACTTTGCCGCCTTCAAAAGCAGTGCCTGTCCCTGAGAAATTACTATCCGAATTATAAGTCGTCCCAACAGGCGTAGTTAAAAAACCCGTTAATTCTTTAGCTACAACAAGGATTTCATCAAAAGTAGAAGTTGGGTTTGTCCAAGTGACTGATGCTGCGCTCACTTGAGCAGTTGCGATGAGATTCGTTACATTGGCTGGCGTTGCAGCAGCTGTAGGTATAGCACTGACTTGCACACCCGTTGACCATGCTGTACCTGAGCGTGTGAAAACTTTGAAGAAATAAGTGGTACCGCCAGTCAATCCTGTGACGGTCATACTTGTACCAGTACCTCGATATACCACTTTGCCGCCTTCAAAAGCAGTGCCTGTGCCTGTGAAATTTGCATTAGC
>JANLRG010000495.1:0-1514 GCA_031361545.1 Bacteroidota bacterium | reverse complement strand
AGTGCACCCCCTCAGTATATCGCCTCAAATGCCGCTTCTATTCTAACCGAACAATATAAAAACGCTTTATCACAACACATTTATCAAAAGCAAAAAATATCGGATTATGCCGATATGCTCGCCGTTACGCCGAATCATTTAAATAAATGTGTTAAAAAAACGATGGGCAAATCCGCGCATGACTTATTAAGTGAAATGCTCATACTGGAAGCCAAAGTTCTTTTAAAACAAACTAGTATGACCGTATCAGAAATCGCTTATAAAATTGGTAGAAATGAAATCAGCGATTTTGCTCGATTTTTTAAAGTGCAAACAGGTATGAAACCGAGTGAATATAGAAGCTTACGCTGATTTTTATGATACCATATTCTCTTGAAAAAGGCTAGGTATAAATATCTAAAATATTATTATTGCTTTTTATCCCCCTTCTAAATTTGACACGCTCTTCTAACTTTGGGCTACAGACATCTATATGCGCCATGTAAAATCAAGAGAGCTAAAAAGCCAGTAAAATAGGACATTTTGCTATTGGTAGCAAGGGTTTAATTGTTGGGCATGTGAAAGTATCCTCGGTCTGATTGCAGATAAAATTCTCAATTGTAAAATCTTTATCTTTACCCGAAAAAGTTTGCTGTGGCACTGCCACATAAGTGACAATATGATTTTCGGTGCATTGATCAATTTGAGTAGCGGCATGAAATCCTTTATCTGTTAGCCCATTAAAAAGTCCTTTTTCATTTATGTTTGCATTATGTAGTTATTAAAGGTGAAAAAATTTTAGCAGAAAATTTCTTTTACAATTTATCGATTTCAAAAACATAATCTCCTGACATCAATTGCAATTGAATCATACCATTTTCTTGTTTTAAAAACTTAATTCCCTTTGATTGAGCTATTTTTTTACCACTTTCTTTGATTTGATTAATGGATTTTGCCGGTAAATAAAGTGTCGCCATTGTATTAGCTGGAATGCTCGTTTTATAAGTCCATTTTTTACCATCAATTACCCATGCACTATTTATTTTACCATAAATGGATTGATAATGCCCTTTAGCAAAAGTCATTTTTTTATCAGGGTCGGGCATGGGTTTCAAAATAATTTCTTTAAAAGCAGCTTTTTGAGAGCTGCGTTGAATACCCAACGAGTAATTAATCATCCAAGCAGCCACTGCACCAAATGAGTAGTGATTAAACGAATTCATACTGTTATTTTCACCAAAACCATTTTCAACAGTATAAGAATTGAGACGTTCCCAAATAGACGTTGCGCCATTCACAACAGAATACAACCATGAAGGATAGCTTTTTTGCTGCAATAAACGATAGGCATTTGCCGCATTTCCATTTTCGGAAAAGGCTTCCATAATGGACGCTGTGCCGATAAAACCCGTCATTAATGAATATTCAGGACGTTCTACGCCACCGTCATCTTTATTTTTGCGTTGAATGGCTTCGTTTAAAAACTGGATTGCAAACGGTTTATTCGTTTCATTAAACAAACCCAGAGCCAATGG
>JANLRG010000476.1:0-1024 GCA_031361545.1 Bacteroidota bacterium | reverse complement strand
CGGGCATGCCCCTCTAATCCATGAACGCATATGAGTAATTTATCAGAACCAACTTTCGACCAATCTAAATCTATGAAATCGCCGTCTGGAGGTTCTTTTCTTTCGCGGATGTATGGAATATCCAAAAGTGGTCGCCCAAGGGCGGTGTAAATGGTGTTGAAATGCGTATAGCGATACAATAATGGCGGTTGATAAGTGTTGTTTTCAATTAAAGGCATGGCTGCAAAGTTTATATTATGCTCTATTTGTTAAATAGCTACAATGGGTTAAAAATCAATGCAAATTTATAAAAAATATTAGAATGTTTTTTATTGTAATTTTAAATATTTATTAAAATATTTTATAAAAATTACAAAATCCAACAACCGACAAATTGACTAACTGAATCAAAAAGTTGATATAACACCTCGTTAACGCCATTAAGATATTAACTATCATCTTTCAAATATGGTTCACATACCCCTCAGTATTGTGTAATAAAAAAGCCTTTCGAAACATATCGAAAGGCTTTTTTATTGCCTAATACTCAAGGAAGGTTTAAACTTAAAACTGCAAAACCCTAATTTTAATAAAGGCATGGGGCAAATGCAAGTCCATTAATTCTTTTTTGATTTGATTGGCTTTGCTATTAGCAGCAGACTCACTGCCGTACATCAGGTCGTAATAAACACAAAAACCCGCTGTTGTACTTTGAGTACAATTGAGAGAAATACAATTAGCAATCAAACCATAAGTTTTGAGTTGGTCTATGCGTTTTCGCGCCTCTTCAAAATTGGTGTAGAGTATATCTTGCACCACATATTTAGTGCCGCGCATGTTCGCGCGTTCACAATTGTAAATTAAGTAACCATCCGTAGGGGTATAGACGTACAAACCGACATTTTCTTTTGAAGCAATATTGCTCGTTTCAGATTGGTGAGCATTGAGGCGAGATAAAGGGTCTGTACTCAAATGCGTTTCTTTTGAAGACACTTCTTTTTTAATTTCGTAGCCTTCTGGCTCTGGCTCAAGGCGTTTGGCTAAT
>JANLRG010000592.1:0-1508 GCA_031361545.1 Bacteroidota bacterium | reverse complement strand
TATGGAATGAATTTATTTTTCATGCTAGTATTAGTTCGAGCTATTTATTATCCCATCTATCGGAGAAAAGAATATGTTTTCACTTATTTTCTCTTCAACACATTAATTTTTATCATCACCTACCTTCTCAACAAAGTTGATATGAGTATGGGAGCAGCTTTTGGATTATTTGCTGTCTTCTCATTGCTTCGTTACAGAACAGAAGATATCTCTGCCAAAGAAATGACCTACTTGTTTCTTAGTATTGCTCTTGGTTTGATCAACGCTGTAAGCCATGCAACATGGTTCGAAATAACTCTCATCAACAGTATCGTTTTAGTTTTAACTTTTTTATTAGACGGTAATATTTTAATGAAAAACGAATTCTATTTCGATGTTCAGTATGAGAATCTGGCTCTCATTCATCCTGATCGTTACGAAGAACTACTAATCGATTTACGGAAACGTACAGGATTTAAAGTGCATCTACGTATTGTAAAAGTTGATTTTCTGATTGATGCCGCTGTGGTTCGTATTTATTATTATTACGAAAAACCAAAACAGAAGAAATAATCTACTGCCGCTTGAGTTTTGTCACAATAATTATACGCTTTTTAGTGGCTTGTAAAGTGTCTTGAAACGTTGTATGAGATAAATCATACCGTTGCGACTGAATGATTGCTGCCTAGCTTCCATTAATTTTTCTTAAATTGCTAATTAAATTATTTTAGCCAACTAATAAATTTGGCACTATAGAACACCCTACAGTTAAAGCGAGAACTTATGGAAGCAGAAAAGTCGAATATTTTATCAACCACTAAAAATTCAACCAAAACTTTTTACTCTTATTTGCCTAAGAGTTTGACAACGTTTCTTTTTGAAACAGGTCAGATTTCACAATTTGCTTTTCGTTATTTTAAAGAAGTATTCTTCCCCCCTTACGAGCTCAAAGAAGTAATGAAACAATCCTACGACATTGGCGTGAAATCAATGCCATTGGTGGGACTTACAGCATTCATAATCGGTTTGGTAATAACACTACAATCAAGACCAACATTAGTAGAATTTGGTGCAGAAGCATGGCTCCCTGCTATGGTAGGAATAAGTATCATTCGTGAAATCGGACCCGTAGTAATTGCATTGATCTGTGCCGGAAAAATTGGATCTGGGATCGGTGCTGAATTAGGTTCAATGAAAGTTACTGAACAAATTGATGCAATGGAAGTGAGCGGAACCAACCCTTTCAAATATATTGTAGTGACCAGAATTGTGAGCACAACATTGATGATACCGATATTAATTATTATCGGCGATGGTATTGCCCTATATGGAGCGTATCTTGCTGTGAAAATAAAAGGTTCTGTAAGTTTCGTCCTCTTCTTTCATCAGGTTTTTGAATCGATAAAATTTAGTGATGTAGTGCCTTCATTCATTAAATCATTCTTCTTTGGTTTTGCAATTGGCTTGGTAGGTTGTTACAAAGGATATTATTCCAAAAAAGGAACTCAAGGTGTTGGACAATCTGCAAA
>JANLRG010000437.1:0-8347 GCA_031361545.1 Bacteroidota bacterium | reverse complement strand
AATTTTAGCTGCAAATGGAGTTCCCGCTGTAAAATGTAACTCATCTACCGACTGGCTTTCAAAAGGCAAACGGCTTTCCGTATCAAATTGTGCTTCATTCCATTTTACATTAGTTAAGTTTTCAACTACAAAACCTAATTTATAATGTTTGGTTTTATAGTTAGCTGTTAAGTCAAATACATTGTAAGCACGGGCTGAAACAGAATTACTTTCGTTAGCAGGTCGTGAAGCGAGATAACGATAACGCACTCCCGTTTCAAAACCATTTTTGAATTTTGCTGTTAGTCCTCCTGCAGATGTAGCAGTAGGAGCAAGAGGTAAATAATATTCAGTTAACAATTGAGTTCCATAAAGTTTATCGATGAAAACATTTTTTGAAAGATTCACATCAGCATCTGCAAAAAGCCAATTCGTAATTTGTAAACGTCCGCTTATGTCAATTCCTGTTCTCCGACTTGGTCCTTTATCTTCTGTTGTCCCATCATCACCTACATATACTAACTCATTTGTTAAATCCATTTCCCACAAGGCTAGAGAGGCTACAAATCTATTTCCTAGATGGAGTAAAGTTCCTACTTCGGCACCAACTGCGCGAGGAAGTTCATGCTCTCCCTGTTGTTGCACTACACTTCTCGCATCATTACTATGAAAGCCACTTCCTGCATTGAAGAAAAAATTTAAGTGGTCAGTTGGAGAATAAATCAAATTTAGTTTCGGACTTAAAAGTGTTTGATAATTGAAGCCGGAATAATTAGTGTGAGCGGAGTCATTGCGTAATTGGTCTTCTACATCGAAAATGAAGTAGTCATAGCGGCCGCCAATTTCTGCTCTAAAATGTTCGCTAAATCGAAAAACTTCATTTGCATAAACACCCGTTGAACGCTCATAAATAAGTGCATGAGCTTGTGCATTTAGTCTCGCCCTTTTTGCTGCATGCCATAATTCGTTTTCTATGTCATCAGCACGGTATGAAGTTCCTAATGTGAATTTATTATTCATGTTTCCCAACCTATGCGAAGCGGTGTAGTGTGCGTTAAAACCACGTACAGTTCGGTTATCATCCTGTTCAATTTCGTCACCATTGATTGGGTCATTGAGGTAAAAAGTAAAATTTGAAAACAATTTGAAACGGTAAGAAGAAGTATAAACTTGTGTTTGAAATTCTGAGGCTTCTACTTGTGTATGATAAATTAAATTGAAATTACTCCGCTGTGTTGTTCCACCTTCAGAATTGTCAATGCTTCCATATCTGCTAATCAAACCTGCATTAACCGCACGTTCAGGAATTTGACCAGACGCATCCCATGATGAACCAAAACCACCAACGGAAAGGTGAATGTGACTATGTTCGGTAACAGCAAATGTTGTTTTAGAAAATAAACTAACACGATTGAATTCTTGACTCTTATCAAAATATCCACGGTTGTTAATTACATCAGCAACAAAATAAGAACTTACATTGGATGCTGCTATGGGAAGTTGCAGCATAGCTAAACCGCGCTTTGCAGTAACTGCTTTTACATTTGGGACATATCCTGTTTCAAGCTGAATCAGATTATGTTCGAGTGAATCAAGCGTATTGAATTCAACGGCAGCTCCTGTCGCAAAGTCACCATATTTTGGTGAATAAGGTCCTTTAACAATTTCCATTCCTTCTACTGTTTCTGGAATAAGGAAATGCAAATCTTCATAGCCCTGTCCGTGACCATGGCTTGGCATGTTTACAGGAATACCATCCACAAAAGTTGCCACATCTGTTCCGTGGTCGCAATCGAAACCGCGAATGAAAATCTGCTCTGCTTTTCCTCCTCCAGCATGTTGTGCAATAAATAATCCAGGTACCAATCGAAGCATATCCTGCGCAGAGTTTTTTGGCCGATTTTCAAAATCTATCTGACTTAGATATTTTGAGGATGCTGCTGAAACGGGACGATCTGCAGTCACATCAACTGAGTTAAGTTTTGTTTCACTTCGTTCTAAAATGATATCTGTTTGTTTTGTTTCATTGCTAGTAAGTGTTATAGTTCGTTTTTGTTTATAGTAACCTAATTTATTAAAATCAATTTCATACTGTCCTGCAGTAAGCGAAAGGAATGAATAATTTCCTAAAGCATCGGTATGAGTATGCGAATTGGTTTTTTCAATGCTGATTACAACATCTTCTATCGGCTCCATCGTTTCTTTGTCTTTTATTGTCCCTTTTATTATTCCAGATTGAGCAAATAAGGAAGCTGAAAATAGCAAAGAAAAGATTGTTGTTTTTATTTTTAGTGATGTAGTGAAAATAGTTTGCATGAGATTGTCTTTTAATATAAACAGAACGCACGTTCTGAATGATTAAATTAATTAATTTTTTAAGAAATTATAGTTAGCTCAAAGTGCCTATCCATGAAAAAAATTACGCCGTCTTAGGTGGAGGCGTATTCAATTGTTGAAAAATTATTTCACATGTCAACAAATAATTCGGAAAATATTTTTCCAAAACTTGATTGGAGCAAATACTGCAATTCAAATTTGGAACAATAAATGAAAAAGTACTATTAACAGATTTGGTACCATCTGGAACGGGATTCGAATCATGTTTTGCATTATTGTGCTTTGCTATATCAGCAAGCACAGTCAAAAAATGTACTCGTCCTCCCATCTTTTCAACACGACTTTTGTGAGAACATTCCCATATATTTTTTGAAATAAAATTGTAAATAGCTGGAAAAAAAGGCTTTAGAAAAGAAGCTAGGTAAATGAAAAGAAAGGCAACTACGATTAACTTTTTCATTTGGTACTATTCAATATTTAGCTATACAATGCTAATATACGGTTTTGATTTTTAGTTGGATTTATAAAGTGTAAATATTTTAGTCTCGATTTTAAAATGTGAAATTTCTGTTAACGTGGTAAAATTTTGTAAAGAGCCTATAGTTGTCAATAGATAAACAAAAAATTAATCAAAATAGAAAATTCTAAATTGGTGGGTTTCGTCCCGATGTAAATGACAATTTTTGCTTTAAGGCTTTTCCTTAAGCAGTACAGGGTTTTAGCCAGTCTAGTTTTAAGAAGCACGAAATATTATTTGAGTTCTGCCATTGATGCTCCTAGAATTTTTAAATCGCTACGCTGTACATAGGCAACTATTGCCCTATTATTATTTTCAGGAATTGGAGTGCTTGCAAAACTTATTTCTCCATAAGAATTGGCAGGAATTGAAATAAATTGTCGTACTACATTTTCACTTTTTAAAATGCGACCTTCATTTTCTCCACGTTTTACAGAAGTTGTTTCGTTAAGCGATACTAATGCGAAATTAATTTTACATCCGGAAAAATCTCCTTCAAGCTGGTATTTTACAATATATGGATTTCCATTCTCAATACTTGCTGTTATTATTTTGAATGCGACTGTTGGCTTTATGTTGAAAGATTTGTTTAGAGCATCTTTCAATTCTTTTTCATTTGAACCGACAAATTCTGTACTTCCATTTACAATCATTTGAGGTGTGTAAACGGAACGAAGTTGCATTGCTGATGCATAATCGCTTTGTCGTTGAGAATATATTTTGTTGCTGAATGGATCTGTCCATCCCAATCGATTCCAATAATCAACATGAAATGAAAGTGCAATAATTAATTTGTTGTCTCTTTTTGCATCGCTGAGTGTTTGTGCTAACAATTTATCAGCAGACGGACAACTTGAGCATCCTTGAGAAGTAAATAGCTCTATCACTGCTATAGGCTCAAATTGTACTATATTTTTAAAACTCATCATCGGAGTTGCCAAAACAAATGCAAAAATTAAAATAATTTTATTTTTCATAGCGATACAAATTAATGTAAATCAAATGTTCTTACTAAATCACGGTTCGTAGAACTGGAATGGCAGGAGATACAACCATTACCTTTTTTTCCTGTACTGAAAGTTGCGCTACCATCAGTTTTAAATTCAGCCCACTCATAACTATTTCCAGCTACTGATGATGCTGGATCTTTTTTCATTACTGCATATTGGTTAATAGATCCAGTTGCTGAGGTATATACTTCTTTTACAATTACTGAACCTGTCGGGAACGAATTTCCTATAGGAAGTTTTCCTGAACTGTCTAATGCTGACTGTGCAATTGCATTGAATCGGACTCTTTCAAAACCGTGAGGACTATTTCCAACTCCTGATGTGATTCCAGGAGTACCACTATAGTAAATATATCCGCTTTGACTTATTAATGCGAATAAAGCACTATCGTTTTCTGGACTGGTAGTATCTTTTTTGCACGATTGTGAAATCAAAACTAAACAAAAGAGAATTGTAATTAAGTAGAAATATTTTGTCATACCACTATTATTGATTCAATACGTTTATTTATAATTTGCTTTAAACTCTTTTTTAAATTCCATAAATTCAGGGATAGAAACGTTACGAACATAACCTTCATTTGGATGGTTGTGAATATATTCTTGATGGTGCTCTTCGGCGGAATAAAACTTTTTAAAAGGCATTACTTCTGTTACAATTTTGCTGTTGTATTTTTTTGCATTAGTAAGTCGATTTATTTCTTCAGTAATAATTTGTTTTTCTTTTTCATTTCGGTAAAAAGCAACAGATCGGTATTGCGTTCCTGAATCATTTCCTTGACGGTTTAAAGTAGTTGGGTCTTGACTTGCAAAGAATGCACTTACTAATGTTTCGAAAGAAATTTTAGATGGGTCGTAGTAAACTTGTACTGCCTCGGCATGTCCTGTAGTTCCTGTGCACACATTTTCATAGGAGGGTTGAGTATCGCTACCACCCGAATAACCTGAAACGGCATCGCGCACACCAACTAAACTTTGAAACACAATTTCGGAATGCCAGAAACAACCTTCAGCGAAAGTTGCAACGGCCTCATTGGAAGTTGCTATTTGTTTTGAACCAATGGGGAAAAGTTCTTTTTTGTTTTGTGCTTCAGTGCATGAACTAAATATTGCGAGTGCAATAAAGATTGATATATTTTTCATCTAATTTATTTTTTACTAATGATTATTTTGATTTAACAGGAGGTTTCCCACCTTCTGGAACAAATATGAGTGCTGCTGAATTCATGCAGTATCTCTTTCCCGTTGGTGCTGGTCCGTCATCAAATATATGCCCTAAGTGCGAACCACTTTTGCTGTCAACAACTTCTGTCCGTGACATACCATCACTGCTGTCTTTTACCAATAGCACTGCATCAGGATTGATGACTGCAAAAAAACTTGGCCAACCAGTACCTGAATTAAATTTTGTTTCCGAACTGAAAAGAGGTTGTAATGTTGCCGCAGAATAATAAGTTCCCTTTTCGTAAAAGTGATCATACTTTCCTGAACCTGCACGTTCAGTTCCTGATTCACGCAAAATGTAATATTGTTCGCTGGTTAGTTTTGATTTCCATTCTGCATCTGACAGTTGCATTGGAAAAACTGTTTTTGTTGTTACAACTTGTGGGTTTGGATATTTTTTGTTTTGAGATTGTACATTGCCGCAAAAAATATTTAGTGTTGAAAGGGCAGCGATTAAAGCGAAGTGAATTTTTAACATAGCTTGTGGCTTTTATTTATTTACAATTATTTTTTTAGTTTGAGAATTGAATTTATTTCCAACTTGGACGAAATATATTCCGTTAGAAATGTTTGTAATTTGAAGTTGTAATATTGATGAAGTAAGTGGTGCTTTATAAATGATATTTCCAAGTATATCAATTATTTTTATTTCAGAATTGTCCTCAAATTTATTTATGTCGATGTTGACGAAGTCTTGAATTATTGTTGGATAAACAGTGAATAAATTATTTCCATTGTTATTTAATTCATTTACACTTGTAGTTGTAACTCCTGAAGCAGCTGAAACAGCTTCTGCTTGTACAAGATTTTTTGAAATTGTTTCTTGCAAAATTGCCATTGTAGCTATTCTAGAAAAATTCCAGATTGGATTAGACTGTGAAATAAAAGTAAATACAATTGAATCGCCGGCGACTGTAGGCAGAGTAACTGCATCACCCGTAGCGCTGGTCATTGATTTTCTGAAAACATCAAAGTGAATGGGTTCTCCATTTCCTCCGGTATAAATAACACTGTCTTCCGCAAGTGCTACAAAGAGTGATAATGCCCCCAATGTATTTACTGCCTCTGTTTTAATAATGATAGTTGAGCGTATTGAATCTGAATTAAATTTTTCTTGAACAATTCGAATGCTGGCAGGTGATGTTAGGCCTAAGTAAGGAGTAAAAATTGAGCTACTAGAATAATTAGTTCCACCTGAAATCACGTTTCCATTTATTACTAATCGGGGAGTACTTCCATAAATTCCATAATAATTTGTTCTTGCATCGTTGGCTGTTGCATTTTGTTGATAAAGCAAACAATTAGGATACGGAGAACTTGGATGAATGGCTAAATGCAATATGCCTGTTTGGTTGTTAAGGTTGGTATAGAAACCTGGATTTCTTGATGCACAAATACTGCAATTGGTGTTTGTGAAATGTTCTACTATTATTTTTTTCGGAACTTGAGAAAAAGCTAGTTGAATAGAAATCAATAATGTGATACTTGTGAGTGTTATTTTCATTTGGCTTGTATTGAAGTTTGTTAAAGAAAACAATAGCTAATGCATTTAATAAGTTTCTATTGCTTGGTTCAAAAGTCAGAAAAAAGTGTCACGAAACTATCACAGAAGAGTATAATTTTGTGTATTATTTTTCTAATAGATTAAGAAGAATATACTTAAATCAAGAAAAATCCCTCTTCATTCAATAAGGTAACAAGGTGTACTAAAAAATCTATAAACTAAGTTTGAAATTTGGTTAATTGATTCTTCACATTTTTTGAGTGGTAAATAGCTCTTGAGTAAAAAACTATATTTAAACTTCAAACATGAATTGTTAACATCTAAGAATTCATTCAATGTTACCTAGTAGCCGTATATGAATTATTTACTTTATTAATTTGTACTTAGTTTTATTTAATTTTTTTGATAAACTGGTAGACGAAAAATAAAAGAACTTCCTGTATTCTCTTTGGTTTGTAATGCTAGAGACGAATGATGCAGGTCTAGAATTTTTTTTGCAATGGCTAATCCTAATCCTGTACTATTTTTTAAATCTTTAAAATTATTGGCTTTGTAATAACGTCCGAATATTTGCTCGCGCTCATTTTCAGGAATACCAACACCTGTATCAGCAACTGTTACTTCTACGTCATGCTCGCTCTTGCAGGTTTTAATAATTATTTTTCCGCCATCTGGTGTAAACTTCATGGCATTGTCTATTAGATTTTGCATTACACGTTCTATCAGAGCTACATCAGCATACACAAGCGGTAATTCTTTTGAAAGAACAGTATGAATCGAAATATTTTTTGCATTTGCAATCAATTGATATTTGCCGCTGATATCATTAACAAGTTCACTGATAAAAAAAGGCTCTTTTTTTGGTTCGACCTGGTTCGCTTCTAACTTTGATAACTCAAAAAGTTCGGAAACTAATTTTTCTAATTTGCCTGTACTTTCTGATATTATGTTGAGATAGCGTTTGCGCTCTTCTGGAGTAATTGTTTCGGATTTCATCTGCAACGTTTCAATATACCCTTGAATGATTGCAATTGGAGTACGTAAATCGTGGGAAACATTTGCAATCAATTCTCTCCTTAGTATTTCGACTTGTTTTAATTTTTCTATATTACTTGTTAAAATGTCAGCCATTTCGTTAAAGATAAAAGAAACTTGTTGTACATCGCCTGTTGATTTCACTTTTACTCTTGCCGTTAAATCACCTTGACGGAATTTTTGCATGACTTCAATAATTCTTGAAAAATTATTTGTGATGATTCGAATAATAAATAATCCCACAAGTAATGTAGCTAGCAAGGTGATTAGCATAGTACGCGAACCAACTTGCAATAAATAATTTTTTGTTAGTTTTTTGGACACTGCATCATATTCTTCGCTTGCAAGAACAACATAAATAAATCCAGTTTGAACATTATTACTGATAACAGGTGCTGCCGAAAAAACCTTTTCAATTTTTGGATTTCGAGGGTCGTTTCCAGTTATATATTCATTTCCTTGAGTGCTGATAAATGTTTGTATTGGTTCAAGGTTTATTTTGTGATTAACTATTTTTTTTTCAGGAGCATAAAATGAAAGTATATTTCCATTATTATCTAGCAGGTAAACTTCCAAACTTGGATTAATGGACATAACATGATTAAACATTTCTTCCATTGCATGTTCATTTACTTTTCCTGCAGTGAATGGAGTAGAGTGGGCTGCAATATCTGCTGCAATATTTTTATTTAGATGTTGATTTACTTCTTGAAAATAACGATTAGAATAGTGAACCGTAATA
>JANLRG010000021.1:0-1253 GCA_031361545.1 Bacteroidota bacterium | reverse complement strand
TCTTTTTCAAACCCAAACGAACTTGTATTGTTTTATCTTCTACGATACCCGTTTCTACTAAGTCTTGGGTAATTTCTGAAATATAACGGCTGTCATTATTGGAATGATAATACATTGTTTCGCAAATGCGATAAGGGTTTTCTAAATCTTTATCAAATTTACGTTTATCACTTGCAAAATCGCCAAATACAAACGGACAATACCGTGCGCCACGCCCAATTAATTGCGCTTCTGCTGCTGTTCCTTTTCCTATTATAGCCCTGCCTGTATCACGAGTTTCATACAAGCGTACAATATCAAACAAATTCAAAACGTCCCAACCTTCATTGAGTTTATCCACTGCAAATACGGCTCTTATTGGATTTTCTGCCGATTCTAAGGTATTGAGTTGTATCTGTAATTTGGCTTTTTCTTTGTCGTCATTGGCTGAAATGCAACGTTCTTTACTAAAATCTGTTTTCAACTCCTCAATTAAATCCGTAAAATCCAATTTTTTTTCAGTGAAGTAATCAAACACCTTTTTCAGTACCCCCTCAGTATTTGAGGCTTTGATATGCTCTAAATCTGATGATTTTAGTATTTCTATCTTGGCGACAAATTCCTGCATAAATTCTTTGCTCGGCTCTACATTTTTGGACTTGAACAAGATAACAGGCTTAATGTCAAAACCCATATCTGCAAACAGTTTTTTGCGATAATGACTTAATATGACAGCTTGTAAGGCTCGCTCCATGAGTTCGCTATCTGACTTGAATATCTCTACTTCTTTTGAATAGCCATCGCGTCTAAATTCTTTCAAAGGATAATCAAACCTGTCATCATCATAGTTTTTCCGCTACCAGTTGCCATTTGGAATAAAATATGAGCTGGAGATTGCTTTAGGTCATGTTCTTCTTCCAAAAATGACAAGAAGTGTTGAAATGCTTCTTTTTGATAAGGGCGTATTTCAAAATTTGGGTTCAAATTTTGCCGAATACTGAGGGGTATCTCTATGCGTAAAATGGTCTTTTACCAACTTCTTCCCGCAATTGTCTGTATAAAAATTGGATTTCTTTCGCCATGTCTTATGCTTCTTCTTCTTCTTCTTCTTCGTTTTCAAATATTTCTGATAAATTTATTGTGAGCGTTGCAAAAACAGTAGATTGTACAATTTCATCGTTCACAAAAATTTGTGGCGGTGTGTAAGTGCCATCTTCTTGTAGGCTATATTGCAAAAGCGTTTCGTGCGTAGGGTCAATAATCCAATATTCTTT
>JANLRG010000419.1:0-1756 GCA_031361545.1 Bacteroidota bacterium | reverse complement strand
ATCAATTGATAAACTTTTAGAATAGGCAGATAGCTTAATATCATAAAGGTTATAAACTATTTTAATTGTAGAACTTTGATTGTAGCTCAATCAGTAGTAAAATTTAATGAAATACTGAGGGGATGCCACGAAATCATTTTTAAAATAAACATTTAAAAATCACGTAATAAAGTACGATAAATATGAAAAACAATATAATAGTATTGACTTTAATGCTGTGTGCCATCACAGCCCTCTCAGCCCAAAATCAAAGAGCAGATACCATCAACTTGAGCATTTATAATACAGGTATGCGGTTTTGGCTTACCCAAGCCGAATTTGGTGGTAAGGTGACAGAAAACCTATTTGCTGATATGGTCATGGTCTATGATACAATCATACTCCGCAAAGAAACGGGCAATGCTGATACAACAGGACGCAAACCCAAACGCTTTGTGGTAGAACACCGTTGTGATAAACCGTTTGGCAATCTAAAAAACAAAATCGCCATAATGGAACTCAATAAAGACTGTGATGTGACCCAAACTTGCTTCAATGTGCAACGGGCAGGCGCAAAAGCCTTTATCATTATTCACAATTCTAATTCCAATGACGATTTGAAACTGCCCAAAAAAGGTTTGTACAAAGACAGTATTCGGATACCGTGTTATGCTGTACCGAATAAGATAGGTGATAGTATAAGTATGCTGTTGCCCACCAAAGTGGGTATCAAAGTTCCTTCAATATCTGTCACTCAAAACTTGATAGCCAATATTGTCAAACCTAATGATCCATTAAAACAAAGAGAAGTTATCTTAAAAACAGAACAAAGTTCAGATCAATTAAATTTGAATGCACTTGAAAGGGAAAAAGGCTTATTAGTATCAAAACCTATATTAAAACTATCCCCTAATCCAACCCATGATATAGCGTATCTGAACTACGGCTTCTCAGAAGCCACTGATTTTCATATAGCTGTAAAAAACGCTGTCGGACAAGTCATTTTCACTCAAATACTGAGGGGGTACAAATCGGCACAGTAGAGTTGAATACACAAGGTTGGGCAAATAATATCTACATGGTCGAAATGCGTTTTGGTAAAGAAACCATTCGGCAGAAATTGGTTGTGCAGCGGTAAGGCTGGTTGATATCAAAAAACAAAAAAGCTACCTATTGGAATGGGTAGCTTTTTCTGTTGAGTGTCATAAAAAAGGTTTATTTTTGTAAAAAAAAATTAATTCTTTTAGGAATTGCTTACTGTTATGATTAAAGCAGATTTTGACATTAAACAAATCACATTGAAAATCAAAGACTCCTATTACGCGCTGTTTGTTCAGTTTCTTAAGAGTTTGACTTATGTTGAGATTGAAAAAATAGATACGATTTCGGTACAATCATCGGAAGAACAATCTCATGAACGTCAAAAAATGATTGACTATATTACGTCTTATCAAAATGATAAACCTTCTTTTGGCGATGCTGCTGATTGGCAAAACCGTGAAAGAACTGATCGTGAATTACCTTTTGAATTATGAAACTACTTGATTCTAATATCATCATCTATTCCTATCAACCCAATTTTAGTTATCTGAAACCGTTGGTACTTGACCCCGAGAATGCTATTTCTGCTATTTCTCAGTTAGAAATTTTGGGATTTCATAGCATCTCAATAAGTGAAGAGACTTATTGTGAGTATGTTTTCAAAATTTTACAGACATTTCCAATTGACAATACTGTTTTGTCTAAAGCAATTGAATTGCGAAAAACCTATAAAATG
>JANLRG010000416.1:0-1266 GCA_031361545.1 Bacteroidota bacterium | reverse complement strand
CAATCTTTATACCTGCGACCCAAATGGCGTTGAAACTCAAGGCATGTACAAACCGATTCCGTTCTTTATGAGCAGTCGCGGCTATGGCATGTTTATGCACACTTCGACGCCGATAACTTGCGATTTTGGCAATACTTATGGCGCGTCAAATGCCCTTTTAATTGGCGATGAAGCCTTAGATGTTTTTATTTTTCTCGGCGAACCAAAAGATATTTTGAATGAATACACCGAATTGACAGGCAAACCTTCTATGCCGCCGTTGTGGTCTTTTGGTTTGTGGATGAGTCGTATTACGTATTTTTCAGAAGCAGATGGTCGAAATGTGGCAGCAAAATTACGCGCTAATAGCATTCCAACAGATGTTTTACACTTCGATACAGGCTGGTTTGAAACCGATTGGCAATGTGATTATGAGTTTGCAAAAAGCCGTTTTCCAGATGCAACTAAGATGATTTCAGACTTAAAAAAGGATGGTTTTAGGACGTGTTTGTGGCAATTGCCTTATTTTGTTCCAAAAAACAAACTTTTTAAAGAAATTACTGAGGGGGGGCTATATGTCAAAAATCAGAAAGGTAATATCCCTTTTGAAGACGCTGTTTTGGATTTTACTAATCCTAAAACCATTGATTGGTATCGCGGAAAAATTGGCAATTTATTGAAAATGGGCGTCAGTGTTATCAAAGTTGATTTTGGCGAAGCTGCGCCTTTCAATGGTTTATATGCCAATGGTCGGACAGGTTTTTATGAGCATAATTTGTATCCATTGCGTTATAACAAAACAGTTTGGGACTTGACCAAAGAAATAAATGGCGATGGACAAGGTATTATTTGGGCACGGAGTACATGGGCGGGTAGTCAGCGTTATCCCTTGCATTGGGGCGGCGATGCGGAGTCAAGCGATATGGGCATGGAAGCAGAATTGCGGGGTGGTTTGTCATTGGGTTTGTCAGGTTTTACGTTTTGGAGTCATGATATTGGCGGTTTTACGCAGCGAACACCTGAAAATTTGTACCGCCGTTGGTTGCCTTTTGGCGTTTTGTCGTCGCACACGCGCTGTCATGGTCAACCGCCAAAAGAACCGTGGGACTATGGAGACGATTTCCAAAACTATTTCCGTGATGTTGTGAATATGCGCTACAAACTGATGCCTTATATCTATGCACAATCGAAATTATCTGCTGAAAAAGGGCTGCCGATGGTACGCGCTTTGTTCGTAGAGTTTCCAAACGACAAAGGTGCTTGGACAGTTGACAATGAATATATGTT